>JAYPAW010000007.1:4012-17792 GCA_038123915.1 Opitutales bacterium | reverse complement strand
CTATTTCAGTTAATCGTGGCATGCAAAGAGAATTCAGTTGCGACTGCATTGGAGGGGCTTTTCCAGGGCTCTTTGGGAATGGTTCAACTAGGTTTGATGGAAGACCCTACTGCCCGAAATATGCTCGACCTGGTTCAAAAAGTTGAGGTGCAAACCAATGATAACCTGATAGACATTCGGATAGAGCTTACAGAAAAGGAGTTGGCAAAGCTCATTTCGAATCAACTATCTTCCGCTGTTCCCACACCGCCTCTTCACTTGCACACGAGCGGACCCAAGTCCATGCAAGGGAAAGAAGCACCTTCGGTTTTGTTACCAACCTTTTCAGGAAAAGAGTTCTTGCTGTCTTCCAACAGGGGAAAAGTCGTGGTTTTGGATTTTTGGGCAAGTTGGTCCCGGCCTTGCCGGACGGCATTACCTATATTAATGAAAGTTCAATCAGGCTATGCCTCATCTGAGTTTTGTTTAATGACGATCAACCAAGCAGAGAGCCAAGAAGAAATTAGTGATTTTCTTAGTAGTTACGACCTCGGAGGGTTGCCTGTGGCGATGGATTTGAATGGAGAGATTTCCAAAAAATATCATGTCCAAGGAATGCCCCATACTGTGATTATTAACCAACTAGGTGAAATAGAGAAAGTCTGGGTTGGTTTTTCTCCTTTTTTAGAAAAGGATTTGGTTAAAGAAATTAATCGAATCCTTGGGAAATGAAGGCTTAATTTTAAGAAAAGAGCATATTTGTCCCAAAATTTCATCGTTGGGCTATGTGATACTTGTCCATTCACATTAACAACGCCAAAAGGAGAACTTAAATATGATGAAATTTAATGAGTTTCAAAAATACGAGGCAACCTTGCTCATTCCTTACCAAAAATACTTCGAGCTCATTTATGAAACCAAATATTTAATCGAAGCCAGGTTGAGTACTGGTCGATTATTTGTGGCACATAAATCGTTTTATGGATGTAACCGTAGAGCCGCTGTTATTAAGGCGTCTGATTGGTACAACTCTCATTTGAAAGCGGTCCTTGGCCATGCTCACAATACGATGTTTATCAATGATCCTTTGATGGAAGTAAAATATGATGATGATTTTGTATGCACCGATTTACGAAATAAGTATTTGGATGAAGATACGACGAATCGCTTGCTGGCTGAATCCAAGGGAGATTTAGGGCGTGAAGATGCATTACCCCAAGATGGTATCTCTATGGGTAGTGTGAAACGTTTGCGAAAGAGAAAGAGAAAAGAAATTCATTTAACGGATCATCTTACCCAGACTGCAAGTGGAACTATTTACTATAAGATGGCAGAAGTGACCCAAGAGCGAAAAGGTTCGATCAAATTTCGTAAAGTAAAGCTGGCATCCAAGTCACTTCTCAAAGCGAAGCGGGAGGTGATCCGAAGAGGGCTTAACAAATTCGAAAAATTTTCTGATTTCGGTAAGGAATCCAATCGTAAATTTTCTTCTGTTCATCAAGCGGCCTGAAATTTTTAAATCCTCTGATGAGTCAAATGACAACTTCCCAAGATGACCGATCTGCTGAATTAGTTCAGTTGATGATGAAATATCAGAGGAAATTATTTGGCTACATCCTTACATTGGTTCCCTCCCGAGCTGATGCTGAAGATATTTTGCAAGAAACAAGTCTTACGATCTGTGAGAAATTTTCTGATTTTGAAAGTGGTACCAATTTCTACTCATGGGCTTGCCAAATTGCTTTTTGGAAAGTTCGTGCAGCCCGAAAAAAGTTCGCCACTGCCAAGGTTATTTTTAACGAGGATGTTTTGGAGGTCATTTCTCAAACCCGTCTTGAAATGGAAGAGGAGTTGGATGATAGGCATCATGCTCTTTCCACTTGCTTAAAAAAACTGAATGAGCGGGACCGGAGGATGATACTGGTAAGATATGAATCTGGTCACAATGTGAAGGCAGCCGCACAAGCTTGTGGCCGCACCATACAAGGAGCCTACAAGGCTCTTACTAGGATCCGAAAAACCCTGCATGATTGCGTTAGTCTCGAAGTGAGCACGGAAAGCCCATGAACTTAAGTGACCAGGATATTATTGAGCTAAACGAACTCCTAGACAAATTGGTGGAGAACAGCATCACCCTTGACCAAAAGAAGAGATTAGAGGAGTGGCTGGAAAAATCCGACCAAGCGAGAAGATTTTATGTCTCCTACATGGATATGTCAGTCAGTCTTGGTCATTATGCGGATGAAACCTTGGGGGAGATTGAAAAAGAAGACAACGAAGGAGCTCTCAATAATCTTTTTCAATTTGTTCAATCTTGGCTACCTTTGGCTGCTTTAGTTTTATTCGGCTTCTATCTATATTACACCCTTCCCAACCAAGGATTAAACGAGAGTAGCCAGCCAGACCAGTTCACCCAAAGTTCTCCTGCCACAAGTGCAGTTCCTCTCCAATCTGATACCACCCAAAATGAGATTGTTGCTGTCCTTACCAAATCCATTGGTCTGCAACGGGACGGTATATCCTCCAGGTATCTCGATGTGGGAGCAGCTCTTCAAGCTAGTGATCTTGGATTCTCCAAAGGTATGGTCCAATTGGAGTTTATGCAGGGGGCCACGGCTATACTCGAGGGTCCAGTCAGTACGAGGCTGGTTCATGATAATGCAATGGAACTGAAATTAGGTAAGCTACGTGCCCATGTCCCTAAAGTTGCGGTCGGGTTTACTGTGGATCTACCTATGGGAAAAGTGATTGATCTTGGAACGGACTTTGGAATTGAAGTCGATGATGAGGGCTCGGCTGAAGTCTATGTTTTTCGTGGTAAAGTGAGTTACCAGGGTGTGGATATTGAAGGTAATGTAGTGCATGCAGAGGTTTCGGGTGGTGAAGCGATTTTCCTGGATTCATTTGGAGTACTTACGCCACTCGATATGCCCCTTGGAACATTTGCAGGAAGTGCAGATCTTGCGTCCCGTTCCTTGGAAAATGCCCAAAAAAGACGCTCGGCCTGGATGGAAATGAGCCAAGAGCTAGCGAGCGATAAAAAGACCCTTCTTTACTACAATTTTGACGGTCATGATTCTTGGTCGCGCGTACTCCAGGATAAGACCAAACGAAACAAGGGTAGTGGGGATGGAGCTGTGATTGGCTGTAAGTGGGCGGAAGGTCGCTGGCCAGGGAAGGGGGCACTGCAGTTTTCAAAAAATAATGACAGGGTATGCCTCAATATTAGCGAGTCGCTCCAGCAGGCTACCTTGGTGGCCTGGGTCAAATTAGATAGCTTGAACAGGGAAGGTGCTCCAATTGTATTTTCTAAACCTCACTTTAAGGGAGCCTTTGGCTGGTCGGTGAATCCTCTTGGTAAATTAGTACTAGAGATAGATACTGGGAATAGTTTGGAAAAATACGAATCCGCAGTGGCATTTTCTCAGGATCGTGTGGGTAGATGGATTCATCTTGCCACAAGTTTTGACGGAGAAAATAAGTGGATTAACCATTTTGTTAATGGGCGGTCATTTAGCCGCGAAAAATTAAGTTTAGCCGAGACAATTTCGCTGCGAAAGGGGTTAATCGGTCATTATCAGGCATTTCCTAATCATAACCCAAATTTTTCGATGAAAGGTAGTATCGATGAGTTTGCCCTCTTCGATTCGGTCTGGGATGAAACGGATATTCGTAAACTCTACGAAGTAGGATGTCCGCGGGATGATTTCCTTTCTCAGGATTCAAGGATTTTTCCTTAATCCGGAGCTCAGAGTTTGATGGCAGAGAGAGCTTGGAGTCCATGTCCCAAGTGGGCAGGGTGAATCAGTTCTCGTAATGCTAGCATTCTAGGGTTGAGCGGTGAATTCTGATTGAAAATGTTTTGGATCTCTTGTTGGGCATTTTTCATCAGAAAGCTTTCCTGTGTTTGCAGGGTGATTTCAGTAAATCCAAACCTATTCAAAGTATCTTCGAGGATGTCCCAACATAGATGGCAGGTGATGTCCTGATCTGTTGGATACGCCAAAATTTCTGAGGACATCTTTTGGTTCCTGTAAGCTCTTGCGGTTCCACTAGGGCGATCTTCGAGTATAGTCTTCGAATTTAGTCCATAGTCAAAAGTCAGAAAAATCCCTGACCAGCTATTTTGGTTTAGCAGGGAATCAATGGATTCGATTGAACCTGTGGGCCAATCAATTTCATATCCATCCGCAATGTTGTCTGGCAGAGGGCAACCAAAAGAGCCAGATACATCTTTAGCGATTTCCACAATTTGGTTTTCTTTGATACCAACAAATATCTCTTTCCATTTAGATTGCTTTCCATCGAATCGAAATTTTTTAAAAGGTTGTGCATCTAACCATTCGTTACTGTAGACGATGGATCTTTCGGGGATTTGGATGGGATCTCCTAGTCTAATGATTAGATGATCTCTGAAGGGATGTTCGATATCTTCCAAAATAGTTGAATCAGGCTCAGCTGCGATTTCCACAAAGGTGAAATTTTGAGGATCCTGGTCCGTGAGTAAGTTTAATGTCGATGCTACAATCAATTCTCCCCACAAAGAACCGAGACTGGTTGAGGTGTAAAAATCATTTTCGGTTCCTTTGCCTACCCTTTTTTTCTCCTTTTGGTAATAGCCGACTTTGGGGTGGTAAAGGGCCCATTGAACAAATTCGTCCAATGGCATGCTGGCACGATTCCCCAATGCATGCTCAAGTGCCTTAAGGACTTCCGATGAAAGCTTTGGCGTTGTTAGGTGCATAGGCTTTGAGTACTCTGTTTTGAGTTAAATACAAGCAAGCTCTTTTATGATTCTCGGTATAGAAAGTTCGTGCGACGAGTCTGCAATCGCACTTTACCACCCTTCACATGGGGTGGTGGGCGAATGGGTGCATTCTCAGATTCAACAACATTCGCAGTATGGAGGAGTGGTTCCAGACCTCGCGGTCAGGCAGCATCTTGAAAACTTTTTTCCGATGTTGGATCTTTTGCGGTCCAGTTCTTTTTCTCCCCGGGAAATTACTGAAATTGCCGTTACTTGCGGACCTGGGCTGATCGGTTGCTTGGGTGTTGGGATCAGCATTGGTAAAACTCTTGGTGAGCTCTGGCGTATTCCAGTCTTTGGAGTTAACCATTTACGCGGGCATGCTTTCTCGCCGTTTATGAACCTCAGTGCAAATGATTTAAATTGGGAAGAGTTACTTCCCCATCTCGGTCTTTTGGTGTCTGGTGGAAATACTCTACTCTTTGAAATTAATCTGCGTAAGGAAATCCAAATCATTGGGCGGACTATGGATGATGCCGCAGGAGAAGCTTTGGATAAAGGAGCCAAACTTTTGGGCATCGCTTATCCTGGAGGTGCTCAGCTTGAACAATTTGCTACACAGGGTGATTCCACAGCGTTTAAATTTCCAAGAGCATTTCAGAGTAAGGAAGAATCTGACTTTAGCTTTTCTGGACTTAAAACCAGCCTTCTTTATCGGTTGCAAAAAATGAGTGAAGAAGAAATTCAGGTCCGCTATTCGGATTTGTGTGCGTCTTATCAAGAAGCTGCGGTAGATCAGCTCTCTAAAAAATGCCGAAATTTTCTGCGTAAAAAGCCATACCGAAGTTTTGGTCTTTCGGGCGGTGTTGCGAACAACCAGGTTCTCCGAAACCGTCTGCAAGAGGTTTGCAAGGACCAAGACATCAACTTTTATGCAGCAGAAAAGAAGTACACAGGTGATAATGCCGCCATGATTGCTTTTGCCGCTTTTATTGATCGGAATGGGTTGTGGTCCAATGAAAATGGGCAATTAAACTTTAATCCCAGTTTGATGATAGATAGTTTGCCTATTCCATTATAAACAAAAGAATGATGCCTTTCTTGCCAGATAACTATCGAATCGTTAAAGATAAATAATTTATGATTTCTGACCCCAATTCTCCGAAAAAGCTCTCAGCTAATGAGGGTATCAAAGAACGCAGTAACTTTCTACGAGGCACCATTCTTGAAAGTCTTTCCGACGAGTCTACAGGTTCTATTTCGGCGGATGATGCCCAGTTAACGAAATTTCATGGCACCTACATGCAGGATGATCGAGACCTAAGAGCATCCCTCATTAAGGAGAAGAAAGAGAAAGCTTTTTCTTTCATGATCCGAGTGCGGGTGCCGGGTGGGGTTTGTACACCCGCACAATGGTTGGGGATTGATGAGCTGGCTGATAAATTCGGAGAAAGTTCCCTGAAGTTGACCACGAGGCAAGCATTTCAACTCTATGGAATTCTGAAGAAGAATTTAAAACAAACCATGAAGGAAATCAATGATACGCTTCTCGATACATTGGCCGCTTGTGGCGATGTAAATCGGAATGTGATGTCTCCTGCGAACCCTTTTGAATCCCAATTACATCAACAGGCTCTTGATGTGGCTCAAAAAATTCACGATCATCTGACACCCAGAACCTCTGCCTATGCTGAGATTTGGTTAGATGGTGAAAAGAAGAGTGCGGTTGGAGAGGAAGAGGAGGAACCGATTTATGGAAAGACTTACCTCCCAAGAAAATTTAAAATCGCAGTGGCATTGCCTCCGAGGAATGATGTGGATGTTTTTTCAAATTGTCTTGGGTTTGTTGGTATCCCTGAAGGCGACAAGGTAATTGGGTACAATGTACTTGTCGGGGGTGGTTTGGGTATGACCCATGGGAAAACTGCTACCTATCCAAGGTTGGCAGATGTAATTGGCTTTTGCTCTCCTGAACAAGTCGTTCAGGTTGCGGAAGAAATCGTTAAAATTCAAAGAGACCATGGTGACCGTTCCGATCGCAGGCATGCGAGAATGAAATACACAGTGGAAGATAAAGGTCCTGACTGGATTTTGGAAGAGTTAAACCGAAGGCTCGGGTGGTCTTTGGAAAAAGCTAGGGATTTTCAATTTGATTCAACCACAGATCGTTATGGTTGGACCCAGGATGCAGACGGGAAATGGGCCTATGGTCTGTTTGTTGAAGGCGGAAGATTACGGGCTTCGGGTAAGAACCAAGGCCGTTTAGCTCTCAGGCAAATTGCAGAAGAAGTTCCTTGTCAATTCAGACTTACTGCGAACCAAAATGTAATTATAGCTAGAATCGATCAGGAAGATAAAGAAAGGGTCGAGGGGATTCTTCGTAGCCATGGCGTTGTTTTGCCCGATCAACTTTCTGGAATCCGGTTAAATTCGATTGCGTGTACTGCCTTGCCCACTTGTAGTTTAGCCCTAGCTGAAAGTGAAAGGTATTTACCTAAACTTGTTGATGAGTTGGAGACGATTATAGATGGGCTTGGATTAAGAGATCAATCTATCGCAATCCGTTCCACTGGTTGTCCGAATGGATGTGGTCGCCCGTATCTTGGAGAAATTGGTCTAGTTGGGAAAGCGCCTGGTAAATATAACTTATATTTAGGGGCGGGCTTGGACGGGACGCGGCTCAATAAACTTTACCGTCCTGCGATTTCACATGAAGAGATTGTACAAGAATTAACCCCTGTTCTTCAAGATTTCGCTAGCAACCGAGAAACGGATGAGCGTTTTGGTGATTTCTGCATTCGTAAGGGATATGTACAAGCCACGCACGAAGGCTCAGATTTCCACGATTGATGGAATAGTTTTCTCTACTCGGTCATCTGATTTGTAGATGAAGCGTAGATTTTCCAAATCCTTGGGGCGAAGAACTCATGCGAATCCCGATGCTTCTGTTTCTACCCTTAGCGAAGAGGATTCCTTGCAGTTTTTGGCTTCCCTCGACAAAGACCCATTTCTTTTAATCTTGGATCAGGTTCAGGATCCAAGAAATCTTGGGGCATGTCTTCGGTCCGCAGATGGTGCAGGGGTGGATCTGGTTATTTTACCCAGTGATCGATCGGCAGGTTTAACGGATGTGGTTCGCCATGTGGCCTGTGGTGCTGCCGAGAATCTCTCTATTGCCCGAGTGGTTAATTTGGCTCGGTACTTGGAAAAATTATCTGAACTGGGAATTCGGTTGATTGGAACGAGTGATCAATCCAAAAATTCAATTTTCGAAACAAATCTATCTGGAGCGTGTGCAATCATCATGGGTGCTGAGGAATCGGGAATCAGGAGATTGACTGCTAAGCAATGTGATGAACTGATTTACATTCCCATGGGTGGTTCAGTGGAATGCCTAAATGTATCGGTAGCTACGGGCGTTTGCTTGTTTGAGGCTCGCCGACAGCGTTCTTATAAAAATTAACGGTCCGCTGTGTCGTATCGTTTCGAATTGGAAATTTATGGGATAGCCAACCATGGGCCCAGCGAAATGATAATGAAAAGAAAAGCGTGCCAAGAATCGAGTTTCTTAGAAATAAGTAAGAAGGTGCATAGCCTGGTTCTCCTATAAAAATTGCCTGAATTAAACCCGCGAAGGACTTAACATAAGCTGGGTTTACGGCCCAAGCAAGTGAGCATGTAATTACATGGAAGAGGACTGGTGCACTCATCGTAATCGATACCCAAGCAATAAAAGAACTCTGACTTCCAATTCTTTTCCCTAGTGCCCAAACCAGTAAATAACTTCCCAAAGTAGCGAGCATGAAAGGTTCAACCAAATTTGCCCCATAGGTCGGATTCAGGAAAAAGTCTGAAAGGATGATCGCAATCAACGGAGCACTCCATCCCCATCGACCAGTCAGGTAGGCACCACAAAAAAGGAAAACTGCCAAAGTGGGAGAGAAGTTAAAAAGCCATGGATGCTCTAAGGGCAGGTAGCGACTAAACCCTGTAAATATTAGAAGTCCAATAATCAATGGAGTCGCCAAACTTGATTGGGGTGAATGTTGCCTATCTGTCATGTCTTTTGAATAAGAAGTAATTTGAGGGAAGGCAACCTCAGCATGCCTGGGCAGATTTAGAGCGAAAGATTGCCTCGTTTAATCGGTCCAGTAGGGGAACTTGTTGGAGCCTTAGTTTTTTCCTCGCTTGATCCACGGGTAAAAACTCGACCCGGTCGATTTCAGGGAATGTCCACATTTTCCCTGAGCCAGCAGGGAATTCCATCGTAATTTCATTGCAAGTATGTTGACGATCTATTGGCCAGTCTCCTTCAAAAGCCCATGCGAATACTTCCTTCCCGTTTTTTTGCATGATCGAACCTAGGTCCAAATAGGGACCTTGTGGGGTTAGCCCTGTCTCTTCCTCAAATTCACGAATTGCCGCACAAAAAACCTTTTCATTGGGATTTGGCTCACCTTTGGGGATGCTCCACCAGCCTTCGTCTTTATTTTGAAAGAAAGGGCCTCCTGGATGGGCCACCAAAACAAAAAGTTTTTGTTGATTCAGGTCTTTTTTATACAAAACCAGTCCGCCACTTACTTTCTTCATAATCTTATTTTATTTCTAAACTTTTAGTCATAACGACAACATTATAGGTCTCATTTTTAATCTGTCTGGCATGGGGCAATCTTTGTGAAATTTTAAATCCAAGTGATTGGTAACATGAAATCGCTGGTTGATTGCATTCCAAGACATTTAACCGAATCGATCGGTATCCATTCATTAAAATCGATTGATCGATCAATGATTTACAAAAAGTTTTTCCCAGACCCTTTCCTCTTAGGTCTGGCCTAACAATAACTCGGCATAGGTTTAGAAAACCAAGATTTTGGGTTTTTACAATCTCTGCATAACAAAGAATATTTTCATTTTTGTCCACTCGTGCATAAGGGAGGATTCGTTTTGAGTTAAGATGATTCTTGAAGTCAGTCTGTGTGAAACCTTGTTCAAGGAAGGTTTGCCCCGACCAATAAATCATTTCAACAGAGTTTTGGATCCAACTGTGTACATCTGGAATCCATTTGAGATGAAAAGGGGTTGTTGTACTTGCTTCGACCCAATCCTTCATTGATGGTTTCTGTTATGGGATATGGATTGGTTGATTGGACCGAATTTTGAAATCTAAATACTTGTAAAAGTTGAACTTGTCTTCAACTCTAGACGGGCAAGGATTATCAACAAAATTAATTTTAAAAAATTATAAATTAAAATGAATCTTAATACTAAGCTGTTTTGCACTTTCTTGATCATTTTTATCTCGGGCTTGTTCATGGGGTCATTTTTGGAGAAATCGGAGACGAAGCTAAAGGTGATTATGGCAGGAGTGGATGAAAAAGGAAATTCGGTCTGCGTGAACAAAAGCCAAGTTTTCTTGTTCAAAAAATTGAATGGCGAAAACAGAATTATTTTTCACTACCATGATGCATTGAGTAAGGAAGCAATTGTATCGAAGTCATTTCCCGATGCCGAAACTCTTGAGACTTACTGGGATCAACTTGTAAGAAACTGGTGACTTATGTCCAGTATTCGGCGTACTCACCATTTGGATCATAGAGGGCCGATTGAATCGTTGTATTGAAGTATCGACTCTCCTTAGTACTGCTTCCATACCCCGAGATATAGAGCCAGTTTCCGTAGTTACTACAAGGATCATAATCAATTAATTCTTGCTCAAACCATTGGGCACCTTTTCTCCAATCTAACCCTAGATCATAGATTAAATAGGAAGCTACATTTTGCCTGCCCCGGTTACTCATCCAGCCGGTCTGTCTTAACTCATTCATATTGGCATTTATAAAACGATTTGCGGTTTGACCATCTTTCCACCTTTGAAAAAGTGATTCGGCTTGCGGCGGTTCAGGGTAGGGTGCTTGCTCTGCAGAAAGGCCCAAAGAATCAAAAATTTTGGATCCATGTAAGCGAGCTGAAAATTGAAAGTAATCTCTCCAAAGCAGTTCAAAAATTAACCAGTAGGTGCTTTCATTGGATCCGTACTGTTCTTCATATTTTTTGATTTCGTGGTAGATTTCTTTTGAAGATAAAGAACCATTCGCGATCCAAGGGGAAAAACGGGACGAAAAATCCGGCCCTTTTAATTGGTTTCTCGTTTTCTTGTAAGTAGAAATACACTTCTTATTCCACATCCATTCGTTCAACCTCTTTCTTCCCTCGGTTGAACCTCCAATGAATGAAAAATATCCCAGAGACGAAATTTTTTCTTTGATCTGCAAGTCGGCTAGACTAGGCAGCTGGCTGAAGCGGTTAGAAATTTTGTCCAAGCCTTCGAGTGGAGGAGTGCAGGCTCGAACCTCCCATTTTTTTTCAACTGTATTTCTGAATTTGGAAAAGGATGGAGGGAGTTGTTCCAATTTGAAAGGAAGATCATTTAGGTGGACCAAGGTCTTATCGTAAAAAGTTTTAAGGGAAACTTTTTGAGACAGTGACTTTTCTGCCAGTCGCTCGTCCCAAGCATTCTCCTCTGAAATAAAACAGGTGTCCGCTTTTACCTCATCCATGAACACAGGGATTGAATCTTCGAGGTTTCCAAACAAGTAGGAAAGTCCGCCCCCTTTCGATTTTATGCTGTTCTCTAGGTCATGGAGGGATTGTAGCAAAAAAATTGCCCGGTGAAATCCAACTTTTCTATCTTTAGATTTCCAGACTCTATTTTCGAATGCGTAAACCAAGTAGAGTAGGTCACAGGCATGGAGAGCTTCCTGCAAGGCGTGGTTATCTTGGATTCTTAAGTCGTTCCTGAAACAAAAAACACCAACCATTCCAGCATGCTAACATGCAAAGTATCTCACACAATAAAACTTAACGAGGATGCCAAAGAAAAAATTAGTCCTTATTTGTAAGATTCAAATCTGAAACAAAACTAGCAATGAATGAATTCAAAATAATCTTTGATCCGAACACCACCGTTTTGATCCATTGGTAAGATTTCACATAATTTTACATGAGTTGGCCCGATCTCAAACTTAGATATTTTTCCATCTGAATCTCGTTTACGTGGTAAACCGGACCGGCCACTTATTTCCACACACTCAATGATATCCTTGCCATTGTATCCCTTCTCCCAGGAATCACTGTAAAGACCGTCTGGGTGGTGAAAACCTACAATGATACCAAAGCGGAAAGTTCCATGCCGGCGGTGCCGAATTACATCCCCAAGCTGAAAGACCTTACTTTTTTTAATATTAATAATGTTCAGTCTTCTACAATTTTCCGGAGGGGTGGTGAAGTAGCGTAACTTGCTGTAGTTTCCACTAAATTTTGGACTCAAACTTCTGGGGGCGAGTTCAACGAGCCTAAGCTTTGGTCTTTTTCCTTCGGTCATAAAAACTATTTCTCCAACCCTTTTTCTGCCAACTCCTGTATTTCTCTCCACCACAACATCGCCTAGCTCAAAGGATGATGAAAAACGGTTTTTCATAGTATACATATATAAATACGCAAATACACTAGAAGTCAATTTAAAATTTTCCATTCTTCATTCTCACTCAAGCAATTTATTTTCTAATTCTGCCAAGCGAGATTCGGCAGAATTTAAAATTTGTCCCATTTTTAGTGCGATTTAAACAGATTTGCCTTAAAGGATTGGGTTGTTTCATTTGAATTACTAATATGTCTTTTTTGGGAATAGATTTGGGTACGGGAGGTATTCGTTGTTTATTAATCGACGATAATGGAAAAATCCTTGCTGATTTATCCCGTCCTCTTGTTGACATTAATTTGTCTGATGTTCCCGGTCATTCAGAGCAAAACCCTGTGGAGTGGGTAACATTGCTAGAGGATGTTCTTTCTGAATTGTTTTCTCAGCCTATGTATCGTTCTGTAAGAGCAATAGCGGTTGATAGTACTTCCGGAACTGTTCTTCCAGTAAACCGCGAAGGGATTCCATTGGGAAATGCTTTCATGCACAACGATATCCGTGCGAGCGAAGAAGCTTTGCAATGCAAAGAAGTTTTTGGCGGATCTTGCTCGCCCACTTTTTCTCTCCCCAAGGCTCTATGGATGCAGTCGAATCTCAGACTAGACCAAGAGACTCTTTTTTTACATGCAACCGATTTTCTAAATTGCTGGCTCGTGGGGCATACAGATTTGCCTACGGATTCCACCAATGCGATGAAGAGTGGTCTAGACTTGGATACCGGGGAATGGTCTACTCGTTTACCAGATGTTCCTTTTCCCTCGGTTGTACCGCCTGGCCAAATTATTGGTGAGTTAGAAAAGAGTCATCGGAGTCGTTGGGGGCTTGGTCACTCTGTGAAAATCGTAAGCGGAGCAACCGATTCCAATGCAGGTTTCTATGCATCTGGAGCAGGTTTACCTGGGGAATGGTCCACCACCATCGGTACAACGCTCGCCATCAAGGGAATTTCTCAGACAAAAATAAATGACCCTGATGGTCGTATTTATTGTCATCGACATCCAGATGGTCATTGGTTGCCAGGTGGAGCATCCAACGGAGGGGGGGAAATCCTGCGTGAGCATGTTGATTCTATCCGTACGCTGGTTTCGATGAAAGATTGCCAGACCGTACCTAAATCCCTTGTTTACCCATCGATTCGCAAAGGTGAGCGCCTGCCCTTTCTTTCCTCCCAATTTGAACCGTTTTTTTCGGGAGACCTAAAAGATAGAAAGGATTACCTGCTGGGCTGTCTTGAGGGCATCGCTTTCCTTGAATTACTCAGTTATGAACTATTGGAGGAATTGGGTGCATCGGTGGGCAACAAAATATTTGCTACAGGTGGTGCGGCATCGAGTGATCTTGGTTTACAAATTAGGGCCAATATTTTGCAAAAGAATCTTCTCGTTCCTGAGCACCCTCATTCTGCCATGGGTGCTGCAATTTTGGCAGTCGCAGGCTTTTGCGATCGAAAAGTCGGTGATGTTTGCAAAGATATCGTTTCAATCAAAAAGTCCATTGATCCCTCTTCTGGATTGGATGCATGTAGGCTAGATAAACTTAATCAATTTCGGGAGCTTTGTTCAATTTGACGAAAAGAA
>JAYPAW010000007.1:0-3912 GCA_038123915.1 Opitutales bacterium | reverse complement strand
TAGGCTAGATAAACTTAATCAATTTCGGGAGCTTTGTTCAATTTGACGAAAAGAACTCAACTTTTTATCTCCGATCTCGATGGGACGATTATTGAGACAGAAGATTATCATCGCATGGCCTATAATGCTCTCTTTAGTGAACTGGGGCTTTCGAAGAATTGGAGCAAGCAAGAGTATATAGATCGTCTACAAACGATGGGAGGCAATAAGTTTCGGGAAGTTTTTTCATGGCTTGATTTGCCGGAAGAAGAATATGAGGAAGCAAAGAAAAGATTATACGAACATAAGACTCAATTGTATGTTGATCTAATCACTACTGACCTACGAACGGGTAAACTCACCTTAAGACCTGGGGTTCGTCGTTTTTTTGATGATCTAAGGGAAGCAGCTATCCCTATTGCCATAGCTACTGCTTGTGTAGGGTGGGCTGCCGAGAGAGTGGTGGAAGCTGCCTTAGGGTTGGAATTTTTAAAATCTCTGACTTGTTTGTGTGGAGGAGAATCCACGAGACATCATAAGCCTGCCCCTGACATTTATTTGCTGGTGGCGGAAAGATCTGGGGTGGATGCTCATTCTTGCGTTGTACTTGAAGATACATGGCATGGGATGACCGCAGCCAAAGAAGCTGGTATGATTTGTATAACCACACCAAGTGAATTTGCTCAAGAGCATGACTTCTCCCGGGCAGACTTACTTCTTAGAGATTTAGAAAGTCCAACTCCTTTTCTGGTCGAACATCTGGATAAGCTTTTTGAGAGTTAAATAAAAAGAGTTACTTAATTTGTTTGATCTTATCTTTTAGTTTCCAAATTCGAGGGTGTTCCGAGCCAAGCCATTTGGATAGAATGCTAAGCGATTTCTCAAAGGCTGACTTTGCTTCTCGAGGGAATCCTTGTTCAAGGTATATCGATCCAATGGTATGGTAGGTTTCCCCAACCTCCTTATTGTCTTTACCATATTTTTTTTCTAATTCAGGAATGCTGCGTTCCAACCTCTTGATCCCTCTCAAGTAATCACTCTTAGTCATTCCATCGCCAGATTTTTGCATGGATCTGCTTTGTAAAACCTGTTTCTCGGTTGGCTGAAAAGAGGATGGTGGGGGAGGGCCCTCTTCGGAGACATAAGCTCCATCCGTTGAACGGAACCATCTCTTTGATTTGCTGAATGCATCGGAAAAATATTCGACAGTTTTACTTTTCGTAATGGTGACTCCACCTCCCCCGCAGGATGATAAAAAAACAGTGAGTATTGAAATATATACAAAGCGGGCCACTTATCTCACCTAATTTAAAAGTTTCCTTTTGGTCAACTGCGCATCTTTTAAAGTTTGGCATGTAGATGCGTAGGATTAACTTTTCTAAATGGAACGAAACCACTCAGTGCATAACTACCAAGCTCTTATGCATCGATGGAAAACTCTTTTCCTTAGTGCGAAGCTCAATATTCATGAAATTTGCGTCTTGGATCATTTTCCCGTGTTTGAGATTCGTACCCTGTGCCAAGGAAAAGAAAGGTTACCAAATCTCTATATTTCAGCGGGCATTCATGGAGATGAACCAGCATCTTCATGGGGTCTTCTTTCTTGGGCGGAGAAAAACCTAAAGTTATTGGAAAAAGTTTCCGCGATCCTTTACCCCTGCCTGAATCCATGGGGTATGGTGAATAACACCAGGTCGAATCAATCAGGTAAGGATATGAACCGAATTTGGGATGATCCAGACTCTGTCCTGATGAGGGCCATTCTGCCTCGTTTGGATGGTTTATCTTTTGATTTATCCATAAACCTTCACGAAGATTACGATGCCCATGGAATCTATCTCTATGAACCCTACATGGGCGGACATAATGATTTGATGGCGAGTAAGATTCTGCATGCAGGTGAAAAGTTTCTACCCATTGATGGGCGCAAAAGAATTGAGGGCAGAATTTGTAAACAGGGGATCATTAGACCACGCTTAAGCAATCTCCCAAAGGATGGAGTACCTGAAGCCATTTACTTGGTGAGGAATCATGGTAGGCGACATTTCACCATTGAAACGCCTTCTGAAGAGAGCTTCGGGCAAAGAGTGAAAGCTCAGCAAAGAATGATTGAGTGTGCCATTCAACAAATCATAAGCTGATGGCATTGCTTTGCAGAAATGGTGCGGGCAGACGGAATCGAACCGTCGACACCAGCTTGGAAGGCTGGGGTTTTACCCCTAAACTATGCCCGCTTGAGAGTGGTATATCAAACCGCAGGTAGGCAGTTCGGTCAAGTTGATTTAAGCCTTGGAATAAGTTATTCCAAGTGCTTTACAGATTTCTTTATGAAATAAATCAGAACCCACCCTGAATGGGCAGGGCCCCATGTTTGGGCTAAAGTGAGTCATAGGGAAGGCAGGTTCACCAAGGAAGAAAAACCGTGCACCCGCTCCTTCACAGATCGGATATCCAGCGGCACAATCCCAGGGCTTAGATCGGTATTCCAAACAGCCATCAAGCCTTCCAGTGGCTGCATTTGCAAGACCCATTGCGGCCGAACCAGGGCATCGAATACGCCATTCCTGTAAAACCTCTTTGAGTGATTCAAGTTCACGGGATGGTATGGGGAAGTGCATACAAAAAGTAAGCTTCTCGTTTACCAATTCTTTTGCAGCTTGAACCCTTCTATCACACTCATAAGACCCCACTTTCGGACCACCTTGTAAAAGGTTATCTCTCCCATAATCGTAAATAAAACCATACACAGGCATACCATTTTGAAGCAGACCAAGTGATATCCCGCACTCCGGAACGCCGACTGCATAATTATTGGTTCCATCCACCGGATCCAAAACCCAAGCGAATTCAGCCTCTAAAGAAATGGGTTGTTCTACTTCAGCAGCTTCTTCTGAGCAATAATCATCAAAAGGGAATTGGGTTGATAGATAATCAAATAGTTCTTTTGAAATTGTCTCATCAACTTCAGTAACCCGGGTGCCATCATTTTTCCAACGACTTTGGGTTAATCCAAAGTTTTTCCTGAAATAATCTACCTGTGAAAGAATCGCTTTGTGCCCAGATTCAATGCGTTTCCTGAGCGGAGGTTCTAATAAGGAGAGGTCAGGCAGAGGGTTGGCTATGGTTCGATCCATCTCCCATGTTCTTTAATGAGATCGACTAAGCGGTCAACCGCATCTCTCTCAGGAATTGCAGATTTAACACGATTTTTACCAACATAGAGGTCGATTTTTCCAGGCCCTGAGCCCACATAGCCAAAATCTGCATCTGCCATTTCTCCGGGGCCGTTTACGATGCATCCCATGACAGCAATGGTCACGCCTTTCAAGTGGCTGGTCGACTTTTTTACTTTTTGAGTTGTGCTTTGTAGATCAAAAAGCGTCCGGCCACAACTTGGACATGCCACAAATTCGGTTTTAGAAATCCGGGCTCGGGCACCTTGAAGGGTATTGTAGGCGAGTGCTCGATTTCGGTCTAAATTACCAGTATGTTCAACCGAGATCAGGTCTCCGATTCCGTCGCAAAGCAGAGATCCACTCAAAATCGAGGTATCGAGCAATAGGGAAGAGAAGAAACGGTCCTCAGAGTAGAGTAGGTGTTCTTCAAGATTTCTAATCCAAATTGGAAACTTTATATTTTCCAGATCTAAAAGTGCACAGAGTTTACGATATCCACCCACTGAATTTATTTTTGAATCGGATCGAAGAGACAATACCGGCGAGACGGTTAAATTCTCAAGGAGCAAAAGGATTTCCGAGTCCATTTGATTGGGGTGGACTGCAAGACCAGGTTGGTGGCCCGCTGCTTCACAATATGCAAGGAATCTTGCATAAGATGCAGGATCGCAGGAAAGATTGCTTGCATGCCATAAAAGGCCAGGTGAATGAGCCTGATCTTTTGGGAGGTCTAGGGATGGGTCTTCCCGTTGATCAT
>JAYPAW010000006.1:0-17879 GCA_038123915.1 Opitutales bacterium | reverse complement strand
CGAACCATCGAATTTTCAACAGGTACTTTCCAGCAAAGATAAGGACGGTTTGAAAGATCTACCGCCGTAGTGACCAATGTCTCATCCATCGGAGCGACAAAAAATCCATATCGCTTTATACCGGACTTATCTCCTAATGCCTTTGAAAACGCCTGTCCTAGGGCGATACCAAGGTCTTCTACCAAGTGATGATAATCAATCTCCAGGTCTCCTTTTGCTTGAATATCTAAATCAAAAAAACCATGCCTTGAAAACAATTGCAGCATATGATCGAGAAAAGGAATACCAGTGGATATTTCGTTTCTTCCGGTTCCTGAAACCAATAAACTTAAGGAAATCTGAGTCTCGCTCGTATTTCTCTCTACCCTTGTTGCTTCTTTTGCCTCCATGTCTTGATTGAATCCATTAGAATAGACATCTCGCATGGCTTGCCAATACTGATTCTTAAAAAGGAGTTTGTTTGGGGATGTTTAGGAAAGTATCGGACCAAAATATTGTCTTCGGATAGGTGCTTAAACAGCGAAAGTGCGACTTCGGGCCCGACCCCATTTTCCGAACTCTTAGGTTGAACCAATATAAAGTTAGCAGAGGAAGAGATTTGGTGCCAACCAAAGTCATCAAATTGGGAGGCGATTAGATTTCTTTGCTCAATCACCTTTTCCAGACACTCTTGAAAGTATTTTCGGTCTCGAAGGGCAGCAAGTGCTCCAGCCTGAGCAAGACGATCCAAGTTGTAGACCTCGCGAACCTTGTCCAACTGGCAAATTACACTCGCGGGACCCAGCCCATAGCCCACTCTTAATCCAGCCAGGGAGTAAGATTTGGAAAAGGTACGAGTAATTAACACATTGTCTAACTCTTTAACTAAGGAAACGGCATTTTCAGAAGCAAAGTCAGCATAAGCCTCGTCTATTACCAAAAGACCTGAAAATTTTTGAGCCACTCGGGATATTTGGTCCATAGAATAGAGTCGTCCACTTGGAGCGTGTGGGCTGGTCAGAAAAAATAGATTGGCTCCACAGGTCGCCACTTTCTCGGGGTCAATTGAAAATTGGTCATCCGAAAAGGCTATCCTAATTAGTTCACTTCCCTGTACACTAGCAAGGACTTCGTATAAAGAATAACTTGGTTCAAGCATTCCTACCTTAAGTTCCTCATCTGCATAGGTTCGTACACAAAGATTCAGGATATCATCCGATCCATTACCAATAATTACCTGATTCGGCTCTAGGCCGTGCAACTGGGCAATTTCCTCTCGCAATGATAAGGAAGGTGGACTCGGATAGAGATTTAGGCGGGGGATTTCACTTAAGAGGGCTTCGGTAAGGGTGGGGCTAGGAGGGTAGGGGTTTTCATTGGTATTTAATTTTATGACCGAACCCTGATTTTTAGGCTGCTCGCCAGGCATGTAAGCCGAATGACTGAGGAGTTTCTTGCTTGTCTGCAATGAGCTCTCCCCCTTCAACTTAAAAAATCTTTCGTCTTCAGGCGAAGCTGATGGGCATTTCCATGACCATCGAGTCTTTCCATCTTGGAAAATTCCTCGATAACAGATGCCGCGGCCTGACAAGCCTGTTTATCGTAACGAATGACACTACTACGGCGCAGAAAATCTTGCAGGCGTAAACCAGAGGAAAATCGGGCAGATCGTCCAGTAGGCAGGACATGACTTGGGCCAGCAGCAAAATCACCTAAAGAGGTGGATGTCTGGTGCCCAACAAGAAAGGCACCGGCGGTGGTAATTTTTTTTAGGTAAAAATCACAAGCATCTTCAGATGCTTGTAATTCCAAATGCTCAGGAGCAATGTAATTCGCCACCTCAGCTAATCTCTCTTTCTCGGGAAGATAAACTGCAAAAAAGCCGCCCTCCAAAACAGGCCGAATCAATGAAGCATGGGATCGTTCAGCCATCTGCTTTTCCATTTCTTCCAAGACAGGGTTAAATAATTCTTTGTCTTGAAAAAGAAAATAAACCTTTTCCTTTCCTGAGCCGTGTTCTGCCTGAGCTAAAAGGGCGGCCGCCACTAGACTCGGTTGAGCCGTCTTGTCGGCGATAACCATTACTTCGCTTGGTCCAGGAAGCAAATCGACTCCTACCTGTCCAAATACCTGCCTTTTAGCTTCATTTACATAAGCATTGCCTGGACCAAAGATCTTATCAACCGAACGAATCCTATCGGTACCATAAGCAAGAGCTCCTATCGCCTGAGCACCTCCAATTTTGTAAATTTCATTTATTCCTAGCAATTGAAGAGCAGCCAAAAGGTGAGGGGACACCTTGCCTAATCGATCGGGTGGAGTAACCACCACAATTTCCGGTACCTTGGCTACTTTCGCTAGGGTTACTGTCATAATAACAGTCGAAACCAAAGGGACATTACCTCCAGGAATATAAATACCTACACGCTGGATCGGATAGTATTTCTCTCCCACCATACCACCATGGCCATTGGGCTGTAGCCAATCCTCTGGATGACTCTGTTGATGGAAGTGTGTAACATTGGAAATGGCTTCTTTTAAAGCCTTAGTTTCCTCAGGTGTTAATGATTGATGAGATGCTTCGAGCTCTTGCCTCGATACGATAAACTCTGAGGGTTCCAATGAAACCCCATCATATAACAAGGTTTTTTTCTGAACCGCCGAATCCCCGTGAGTATGAATCTCAGAAAGAATATCAGATACGGTCTCTCTAATAACAGAATCAGTTCCCGCGGACGGGATGAAACATTCTAGCTTCGACAGTAACTGTTCACTGTCTTCTTCATAGTGAAAATTCATGAACTACTCCCACTCAATTGTGCTAGGCGGTTTTGAACTAACATCATAGACTACTCTATTAGCTCCCTGGACTTCGTTTATTATCCTGCTGGAAACTTTACGAAGAAGGTCATCCGGTAAACTTGCCCAATCTGCTGTCATCGCGTCGCTACTGGTGACTGCCCGTAAGCATATGACATTTTCATAGGTTCGCTCATCTCCCATTACCCCGACACTCCGCACTGGCAAAAATACGCAGAATGCCTGCCACAATTTTCCATACCATCCAGAATGTCTGAGCTCATCGATAAAGATCGCGTCAGCCTGCTTTAAAACAGTAAGTCTCTTTGCGTTTATGTCACCGATTACACGGACTCCCAAGCCCGGCCCGGGGAAGGGGTGTCTATTGATCACGTGGTCGGGCAGACCTAACTTTTTACCAAGCAATCGGACCTCGTCCTTAAAAAGTTCCCGTAATGGCTCCAAGAGCTTGAGCTTCATTTTGGCAGGGAGCCCGCCCACATTATGATGACTCTTGATCAGTGCGGCAGGATTGCCACCAATAGGTACGCTCTCGATTACATCAGGATATAAGGTCCCCTGAGCAAGAAAATCAACTTCTCCCAGCTTTTTAACTTCCTTATCGAAGACATCAATGAAGGTCTTACCAATAATTTTACGTTTTCTTTCCGGATCCGTTACTCCTTTTAACTTTCCCAAGAAAAGGTTACCTGCTTTAGCTACTCTTAATTTACCGGGGATATGGTCGTTGAACAGCTTAATGACCTCCTCCCGCTCATTTAAGCGCAATAAGCCATTGTCCACAAAGATTGAAGTGAGTTGCTTGCCAATTGCCCGATCAATCAAAGCGGCGGCTACACTGGAATCAACACCTCCACTTAATCCTAAGATTACTTTCTTTTTCCCGACTTGATCTCTTATTTTTTGAACGGATGCTTCAATAAAGTCACCCATATCCCAATCTGCTTTGCATTTACAAATCGAGAAAAGGAAATTTTTAATTACTTCGACCCCTCTTTGGGAATGTTCTACTTCTGGATGGAACTGTAGCCCGTAAAATCTTCTCTTTGAATCTTCAATTGCAGAAAAATCCGAGTTTTCGGTGCTAGCAATTCCCTGAAATCCCTGTGGTACTCGCACAATTGCATCTCCGTGAGAATTCCATACGGTTAAAGACTTCGGCATTTTCGCAAATAGCTTGCCGGATTTTTTTATGGTTAGCCGGCTTCTGCCATATTCACGGTGCTCACACTTCTTAACTTCACCACCGAGTAGTTTACCCATTAACTGCAGACCATAACAAATACCCAAGACGGGTACTCCGAGCGAAAATATCCTCCTATCAGGCAAAGGTGCTCCTTTGGAAAGAACACTTGCGGGTCCACCGGATAATATAATTCCTAGTGGCTGGGCCTTTTTAATGGCAGCAAGTGGGGTATCAAATGGCAGTACTTGGGAGTAAACTTTTTGCTCTCGAATACGTCGAGCGATGACCTGAGTATACTGTGAGCCAAAATCAAGAACCAAAATAGTCTGTGGCATATTTAAACAAAATATTGAGTTAAAACGAAGAGTGATAAGGGGGTATCCCAATCCCCGCAAACTTTATTCTGTTCAACGGCGAAAACTGTACTCGAAAGATATCACCTAACCCTTAAGGATTAGGTAACTTTCATTTTGTAGGGAAGGGAGTCTTATTTACTCTCAGTGGATCCTTCGGGATTCACATCCTCGAGCTGACTTGGTGCCTCTTCTTGTACTTCAGGGGCATCACCTGATGGAGCATCTTGGTCTTCTGAATCAGGGGATTCTGTTTTCACTTCCTCAGATGCTACAGGCTCCGCTGAATCCTCTGCTATATCACCTTCACCGGAGGTGGATGCAGGAGTTTCCTCCTGATCATCCTTGGCAGGCTTCGCTTCAGCCTTTGCAGTTTTCTTTTTAGTTTGCTTCTTTTTAGAAGACTTTTTCTTGGGAGCCTCTTCGACAAACTCGATAAGAGCCATATCTGCAGCATCACCGAGTCGGGGAATGGCCAGTTTGTAAATACGGGTGTAACCTCCATTGCGGTTTACAAATTGGTCGACTAGTTCATCAAACAATTTAGAAACCGCTTTTTTGTTTCTTAACCGAGCAATTGCGAGTCTGCGAAAATGTACTTTTTGGGCAGCATCATCTGTGCTTTTAGCTCTTTTTGCTAATGTAATGATCTTTTCTATGGCAGGACGTAATGCTCTAGCTTTTGCCAAAGTAGTTTTAATTCTCCCGTGCTCAATTAGGGAACAGGAAAGATTAGCCACCAATGAAACTCGGTGGGCAGACTTTACACCCAACTGATGATTGTGCTTTCGATGTCTCATGGGAATACTTTAAAGGGTAAGAAATTAATTGGTTGCAGATTCTAAAAGACGGTTCTCAAATTTCATTCCGAGAGAAAGTCCTAGCTGCTCAAGTTTTGCTTTAATCTCGTTAAGAGATTTTTTTCCGAAATTCCTGTATTTAAGCATTTCGGGTTCGGATTTGGTAGCTAACTCACCAACAGTTGTAATGTTTGCATTATTGAGACAATTCGCAGCTCTCACTGAAAGTTCGATTTCATTAACACTCATACTAAGAAGATTTTTTAGCCTGTTTTGCTCTTCGCTTACCTGCTTGGTGTTACTTTCGAATTCAATTTGTTCTTCACTGATCTGATCAAATACATCTAAATGGTGACGAAGTATCGCCGCAGATTGTTTCAACGCGTCGTCTGGAGAAATTCTGCCATCTGTATGGATTTCCAAAATAAGTTTATCATAGTCGGTCATT
This sequence comes from Opitutales bacterium, assembly GCA_038123915.1. Classification (GTDB taxonomy): domain Bacteria; phylum Verrucomicrobiota; class Verrucomicrobiia; order Opitutales; family Seribacteraceae; genus Chordibacter. Next base: position 12,293 of record JAYPAW010000006.1, on the reverse strand, counting down.
TGGCCAACCCGGGTATTCTGGACATCGTACTTAACCAGTTTAACAGGACTGTATAATGCATCCACATTGATCATGCCAATGGGTTGGTTATCCTGCTTACTGTCTTCGCCCAAACAAAATCCACGACCTACAGTAACATCCATCTCTGCAAAAACTCGTTGTTTACGATCCGTAGTTAAAATGACCTGCTCAGGGTTGATGATCTCGATACCTTCAACAGGGGAAATATCCCCGGCAGTAATTTCACCTTCTTTTTCAATATCCAGAGTGATTACCGCATTTTCTGCTTTGTGGTTAATGATGAGAACCTTTTTCAGATTGAGTACAATATCGGTAACATCTTCAACCACGCCATCAACGCTTTGGAATTCATGCTGAACTCCATCCATTTTGAGAGAAGATATAGCTGCACCTTCAATTGAACTAAGTAAAACACGACGAAATGCATTGCCTATTGTGTGTCCGTATCCTGTCTCAAATGGGTCAGCAATAAACTTTGCAAACTTGTCGTTGGCGGTTTCCTCCTCTTTTATGAGTCGATTAGGTAGTTCGAATTTTCCAAGTCTAGTGGCCATGGTAAGATATCGGTTATGAATATAATTTAAAATTTAACGACTGTAGAACTCTACAACCAATTGTACATTTATGCTTTGCTCCAATTCATCCGCCTGAGGCAGTCTAGTGACTGTTCCCTGTAGAGAATCTGCTTTCACCTCGAGCCAAGGCGGTGTGTTGTTGTATTGTGAGCCATCAAGGTTTCTAGTGGCAACCTGCCTGGAAGAAGATTTTTCCCTAACAGTTAAATCATCTCCAACAGAGACCTGATAGCTTGGAATATCAACTTTATGCCCATTTACCAAAAGATGGCCATGATTTACAAATTGTCTGGCGGACTTCCGGGTTTTTGCGAAGCCTAGTCTGTACACAACATTATCGAGTCTAGTTTCTAAAGAAGACAGAAAGTTTTCACCAGTGATACCTTGTTTTCTCTTAGCTTTCTGAAAAAGATTACGGAACTGTTTTTCAGTTAAGCCGTACATCATCCTCAGTTTTTGTTTTTCAAGTAAACCAGCACTGTAATCACTTACTTTTCTGCGAAAGCTTGGTCCATGCTGACCAGGAGGGTAAGTACGACGTTCAAAAGATTTATTAGCAGGGAAAATCGCCATACCAAAACGGCGATTTATGCGGGTAGTAGGGCCTGTGTAGCGTGACATTTTTTAAAAAATTTTCAGATTAAACACGACGTCTTTTCGGTGGGCGACATCCATTGTGAGGTACAGGCGTAACATCAATGATTGATGAAACATTAAAACCTAAGCTTTGTAATGCCCGAATCGCAGAATCTCTTCCCATTCCAGGACCTTTAACTTTCACAAGTACTTCTTTCATGCCATGGGACATTGCAACTTTTCCGGCATCTTGAGTAACCACCTGTGCTGCATAAGCGGTGGATTTTCTAGATCCCCGAAAGTTACATTTACCAGAACTAGACCATGAAATGACATTGCCTTTCATGTCGGTGAAAGAGACTTTAGTGTTATTAAAAGTAGCAACGATGTAACAAATGCCTGAGGAAATATTTTTGCTACCCTTGGCCTTACGAACTTTAACTTGTTCAATGTTAGCACCCAAGAGGTCAGCCGCAGTTTCTTCCTTTTTTACAGGCTTTTCTTCCTTTGTTGTCTCAACGGAAGTAGCATTATCTTCTGGGGCAGAAGCTTTTGGTTCTTCCTCTACTAAATTTTCTTGGTCTTCACTCATGAATCTAAATGTTTAGTTGTATTGTTAGCTTTTACGCACAACACCCACGGTTTTCCTGCCTCCTTTGCGAGTTCTAGCATTTGTAATAGTCCTTTGACCACGAACGGGCAAACCACGCTGATGCCTCAGACCCCTGTAACTACGGATGCTTTGCAGGCGCTTGAGGTTATTGGTGATCTGGCGACGTAAGTCACCCTCTACCATGATTTTATTATCAATGATATAGTTACTAATCAAACTTAGGTCTTGCTCAGACAACTCCTGGGTTCTCCGATCTGGATCAATTCCAGTTTCCTCAAGAATTTTTTGGGCTCTAGTTGGTCCAATTCCATAAACATATCGCAGAGAGTAAGCGATTTTCTTACGATTTGGGATATCTACTCCTAATAATCTAGCCATAATATTTTCTAATAAATTTTATTTATGCTCCTTTGAAAAAGTAAGCGAGTAATCCAAAGGCAAAGAGAACGATTGATATGATAATCAAAGGCCTCCACTGGGCTTCAAAGTCTCTAAGCTCAAGAGATTCGATACCTCGGTTGGATGTGGATCGTCCGCGGATTCTACCCTTACGAAGGAAACCATCGTAGTGCCTTTGTAAGAGAAAAGTTTCTATTTGACGCATGGTATCCAAGACCACGCCAACAATAATGAGCATGCCAGTGCCACCAAAAAAAGTAGCAACATTGTAAGACACATTTGCTGTTTTAAAAATGAAGTCAGGGAAAACGGCAATAATTGTTAGAAAAATCGCACCCGCTAATGTAAGTCTAGTCATTACAAAATCTAAAAAACGGGCTGTATGATCACCAGGACGCACACCAGGTACATAACCTCCATTCTTTTTAAGATCGTCAGCAATTTGGACTGGTTTGAACATGATAGATACCCAAAAGTAGCTAAAGACGAGAATTAAGCCCCCATAAACCGTATAATATAACCAACCTCTTCCAGCAAAAGCATTGGCCAAGTCAATGGCCCAATTAGTTTCATTAGGGGAGTCGGCTATGGCAGCACCAAGCGTCCTAAGGAGTTGAGCAGGGAACATTAATATCGCACTAGCAAAAATGACGGGCATCACACCCGCATAGTTGACTTTGAGTGGTAAGAATGAACTTTGACCACCAAAAACTTTTCTCCCAACCATTCTCTTTGCATATTGAACAGGGATTTTTCTCTGGGCTTGCGTAACTGCAATAATACCACCTACAACAAGAAGAAAGAGACCTATCATTAAGATCGCTTTGATTATAACTAAGTTGTCCTCTGCTGGTGCTAAAAAGATTAATGAATAAGCATCCGCAAGAGCTTTTGGTAAATCTGCAAGGATACCAACAGTAATTAGTAACGAAATGCCATTTCCAATACCACGCTGGGTAATTTGTTCGCCTAGCCACATCAATATTAAAGATCCAGTAGTCAGGAATATGATAGAGTTGATAAGAAATAATGAGGGGGATGAAGCTACTACGATATCACCAAGGGGCTGGCCATCCAGACCTATCTCTGCTGGGTTGAAGCCCATGATAAGGCTACCTGGGCTGTCACGCAATGCAACGGCTAAGAGCCCTCCTTGGACTAAGCATATCAGGATAGTTAAGTAACGAGTGTATTGGGAAATTTTTTGTCTTCCTGGTTCTCCTTCCTGTTGTAATCTGGCTAAATGGGGGAAAACTGCACCCATCAATTGCATGATAATTGATGCACTGATGTAAGGCATGATACCCAAAGCGAATAATGCACCATTGAGGAGTGCACCACCAGTAAACATATTATAGAAGCCTAGAATATCGTTACTACCCGAATCACTTCTTGTTTGTTCTCTAAGTTCAAAAAACTCCTTGATAGGTGATGGGTCTACACCAGGTAAAGGGATGTTTGCACCAACACGAGCAATAAATAACAAAGCTAAGGTGAAGAAAATCTTCTGCCTTAACTCAGGTATTTTGAGTGAGTTGGTGAAAGCTGAGAGCATAACAAATTAAGAGGTTTTGACTGAGCCACCTGCGGCTTCAATTTTCTTGATCGCAGAAGCTGAAGCAAAATTAACTTCTACCTCGAAGGCCTTTGTTGTTTCACCCGTTCCGAGCAATTTAACAGATTTAGAGTTAGAGCGGATAAGACCTGAATTGGTTAAAGTTTCAAGGTTGACCTTGTCACTTGTTAAAATTTTCAAATCTCCAACATTTACAATTGCAATAGTGGACTGGAAGCGGGCACGATTAAAACCGCGTTGAGGTAATTTTCGATAAAGAGGCATTTGACCACCCTCGAAACCTGCACGAAGTGAATAACCAGATCGAGCACCAGCTCCCTTGTGCCCACGGCAAGAGGTTTTACCATGACCATTCCCTTCGCCTCTTCCTAATCTCTTTTTACCACGATTAGCACCTTTGGGTAAGATATGTTCTTTCATTATATAAAAAGTAAATTATGAAGAAACTGAAGCTGTAAAGCTTGGCCCGCTAACTTTCTCGCCTCGAATCAGCGAAATTTCATCTGCAGTGCGTAAACCCAATAAACCTTTCATGGTCGCTCCAACAACAGAAAGAGGGTTGTTGGAACCTAGTGACTTGGAGAGTACATTTTTGATACCAGCACCTTCAAGTACAGCACGAACTCCACCGCCGGCAATAATTCCGGTACCTTCTCTAGCTGGACGAAGGAGAACCTTACCCCCATCAAAATTAGCTAAGATAGGGTGGGGTATAGTTTCGCCAGCCAGTGAAACGGGTCTCATTGATTTTTTTGCCTGTTCGGTGCCTTTACGAATTGCATCGGGAACCATTTGGGCTTTGCCATATCCAAAACCAACATTGCCTTTTTGGTCTCCAACAACGACAAGTGCAGCAAAACTGAACCGACGACCTCCTTTAACAACTTTGGCACATCGATTAACATGGACGACTTTTTCAAATAATTCCTCTTCGTCTGAAATATTTTTTTCAGTTGCCTTTGGATTGTTCTTCTTTGCTTCAGTCATAATAAATTAAAATTCAAGTCCTTCTTTTCTGACTGAATCAGCAAATGCTTTAACACAGCCATGATACTTCCTTCCCGCACGGTCAAAAACTACAGTTTTGATTCCAGCATCCATAAGTCTTTTTCCTAAAAGAGAACCCAATTTATCTGACCCATCGAGATTCGGCAGGTGACTTTTCAGGTCTTTTTCATTCGTTGAGATTGCAACAATAGTAGATGACTGTTCGTCGTTTATGCACTGAGCGTGGATATTTTTGTTCGTAAACCTGACCGTTAATCTTGGTCGGTCTGCAGTACCAACAATTTTTTTTCGTATGCGCCAGCGCCTCTTTTGCAAAAGTTCTCTTTTCTTACCAAGATTCATAATTATAAATTAAGTAGTTTAAGCAGATTTTTTACCTTCTTTTCTCCGCACATATTGGCCAAGAATTCGTACACCCTTACCTTTGTAGGGCTCGACTGGATAATAACTCTTAATATCAGCTGCTAACTGACCAACCTTTTGTTTATCAGCACCTTCAACATGGATTTTAACATTATCCGCGACTGTAACCGACACTCCTTCAGGTATTGGGTGATTGATGGGATGAGAATAACCCAATTCAAGACCAACATCTGTTCCTTTGACAGCAGCTCTAAAGCCAACCCCTTCAATCAATAAGTCTTTACTGTAAGGAGTAACCACGCCGGTTACCATGTTAGCAACCAAGGATCGTATTGTTCCCTGCAGTGCCTTGGTCTGACGACTTGAATCAATGGGTTTAACAACTACCTCACTCTCCGAAATCTCGAGAGTTACTGATTCATGTAAATCTTGATGCAACTCCCCCTTGGGTCCTTTCACCTTTACCGAATTACCGGTGGATGAAACTTCGACACCTGCAGGGATGTTGATGGGTAAATTTCCGATTCTGCTCATAATAACTTTCTACCAAACGCTACAAAGTAATTCACCACCGAGTTTTTCTTTTCGGGCAGTTTTATCATCGATGATACCCTTTGGAGAACTAATAATGGAAATGCCCAGACCTCCTAGCACACTAGGTATATCTCTGTATCCACAATATGACCTACGACCGGGAGTACTGACCCGACTGATACCTTTGATTGCATGTTTACCTGAGACATACTTGAGGTCTATCTCGAGAACCTTGAAGCCATTTTCGCTGTCTGACTCTCTACAATCTCTGACAAAGCCTCGATCTTTGAGGATTTTTGCTATGCCAGCACGCAGATTAGAATGAGGGTAGGAGCATTGATCCTTTCCGGCAAGTCCCGCGTTGCGAATGACAGTAATAAAGTCACCTATAGTATCGTGTATTGACATCTTAAATAAGGGATAGTGGTTACCAGGAAGCTTTAATTACTCCAGGGACTTTCCCCTGCAAAGCAAGTTCGCGAAAGGAAATACGTGATAAACCGAATTTTCTGATTACAGCTCGCGGGCGACCTGTAAGTGAACATCTCTTTACAAGCCGGACCGGAGAAGAATTTTTGGGAAGCTTGGTGAGCTTAGCTTGTGCAGCATAAAAGTCTTCTTCGCTCGTGTTAGGATCCGAAATAATCTTCTTAAGTGATTCCCGCTTAGCAGCAAAACGAGCAACTAAGCGCTCTCTTTTTTTGTTTCTTTGAATTGCAGATTTCTTGGCCATATAAAAAAATTTTAGGGTTTACGCAGCCTGTTCAACGGGTTGCGACGATTGCTTGCGAAATGGCATGCCTAAAAGTTGGAGTAATTCTTTACCCTCTTCATCGTTTTTTGCAGTTGTAGTAATACAAATATCTAGACCCACATTAACTCTTTGTCTTTCAACATTGATTTCAGGGAAGATACTATGATCAGTCACGCCGAGGGAATAGTTGCCTCTCCCATCCAACTTTGCACGAACGCCTCTGAAATCACGAATGTTGGGTAAAGAAATTGCAATTAAGCGATAGAGGAATTCCCACATTTGAGTCCCCCTAAGAGTCACCTTAACACCAACTGGCATTCCTTGCCTGAGCTTAAAGTTGGAAACACTAATTTTAGCCTTAACGATTACAGGAGCCTGTCCGGATAGACTAGCAATGTCGTTTCGCAAATCTGAAATGCCGTTTTTATCCATCTCGGCACCAAAAGAAGAATTAATCACAATCTTCTCGATTTTTGGAACTTCATGGATGTTTTTATAGCCCATTTTCTTCATCAGACTGGGCACAACATTTTCTAAATAAACTTTTTTTAGTTCAGACATTTTGGTACTCCTTGAAGTTATTTTATCTTGGACACATTAGAGACATGGATAGGAGCCTCCCTTTCCACGATAGAACCCTGCGGGTTATCTTGTGTCTTTCGTTCATGCTTTTTGACGATGTTTACCCCCTCGATTAAAACACGGTTCTTCGTGCGTATAACTTCGAGAATTTTACCTTTGCTACCCTTATGGTCACCAGTAATAACAGTGACTTCGTCACCTTTCTTCAATTTAATAGCCATGATTATAGTACTTCGGGTGCTAAAGAAATGATCTTCATATATTTCTGGCGGAGTTCTCGGGCAACTGGTCCAAAAATACGAGTTCCTTTAGGTGAACCATCATTGTTTACGATGACACATGCATTTTCATCGAATCTTAAATAGCTACCATCTCTTCTTCTCATTGGAGATTTGGTACGAACAACAACCGCACGTACAACGCTTCCCTTTTTAACGGAAGCATCGACAGAACTTTCCTTAACATGGCACACAATGATATCGCCAACTGAGGCAGTTTTCTTCAACTGCCCAATACGACGAATCATACGAACCTGTTTGGCTCCAGTATTATCGGCTACTTCTAATCTGCTGAGTAATTGGATCATGATAGATTAAACGGTAGGAGCTTTCTCAATTAGTTCCACCACGCGCCAACGTTTCAATTTACTCATTGGACGAGTGGACATAATTCTAACTTTATCTCCCACACTTGAAAGATTTTCTTCATCATGAGCATGAACTGTGGTTTTTCTTCGAATCTCTTTTTTGTAGAGAGGGTGTGGGATTTTGTATTCGTAAACAACTTTGATGGATTTATCGCCTGTCTTGGAGCGAACGACACCAACCAATTGTTTACGGTCGTTTCTTGAAGATTCTTTGTTCATAAAAGTAAGTTTCAGGAAGCTTGCTGCTGAATAGTATGTAGTTGCGTAAAAAGCCTAGCACGATCCCTTCTCATTTCCTTAATCAGGTGTGGCTTTTCTACCTGTCCGGTTTGCTTGCGGATTTGTAGCTGTAAAAGTTCTTCTCCAAGTTCACGAAGCTTCTTATCGATTTCTGCAACGGAAAGTTCTTTAATTTCTGACATTTTCATAATTAATAATTTCTTTCACGAGTCACTAAGCGACAACGAAAGGGAAGTTTCGCATCTGCAAGACCAAGCGCCTCTCTAGCCAAGGTTAAGGAGCAGCCTGCAATTTCAAAAAGCACATGTCCGGGCTTTATCACTGCAACCCAATGATCAACAGGTCCCTTACCTTTACCTTGGCGGGTTTCTGCTGGTTTTTTCGTGACAGGTTTGTGAGGGAAAACACGAATCCAAACTTTTCCTTTACGTTTAAGGTGTCTGTTAATCGCGACACGAGCTGCTTCAATTTGATTGGATGTCATTCTACCCCGCGCAAGGGTTTGAATTCCAAACTCACCAAAAGCAACCGTGTTACCCCTGGATGCTGATCCACGAATACGGCCCTTATGAACCTTTCTAAACTTAGTACGAGATGGTAGTAATTTTGGCATAATCCTTAGGGTTTAGAAAATTTTGTCTTCGTCCTTTAAGCAGATCCAACATTTTATACCAATGATACCGTAAACGGTATTTGCTTCGACCAAGCCATAGTCGATGTTTTCCCGGAGAGTATGGAGAGGTACACGACCTTCACGAAGTTGTTCCGTACGGGCAATATCAGCTCCAGCAAGTCTTCCAGCACATTGAATACGAATGCCTTCCGCACCCATAGACATAGTTGTTTGGACTGCTTTTTTCATAGCTCTACGAAAAGCAATTCTTCGCTCAAGTTGTAATGCTACGCTTTCAGCGACCAAGGAGGCTACTAAATCAGGTTTCTTGATCTCTTGAATTTCAAGGCGCACTTCTTTCCCAACAGTGCGATTTAAGGAATCTCGAAGAGAGTCTAATTCTTGACCTTTTCTACCAATCACAATTCCAGGACGTGCCGTCCAGATTGTTACGCGAGTTCTTGTGGAAGCTCTTTCAATTACAATTCTAGGAACGGAGGCATAGCGGAGTTTCTTTTCAAGAAAACCTCTAATTAGATTATCTTCCTCCATGTAGGTTGAATAATCGAACTTATTGGCGTACCAACGAGCACTCCAGTTTCGACGAACGCTTAAACGAAAACCAATAGGATTAACTTTCTGACCCATAACTTAATTTTTTTCGTCGGTTAAGGTAATACGAAGATGACTCATCCGTTTTTTGTAGGGGTGAGCCGAACCCCTTGCACAGGGTCTAAATCTTTTTAATGCAGGGCCTTCTTCAACAACAGCTTCTCGTATGATCAGATCATCAGCATTGAGATTAGCATTGTTTTCAGCATTAGCCATCGCAGATCTTAAAGTTTTGTCGAGCATTCGAGCTGCTTTTCGGGGAATGTATTTAAGTAAAGACACACCTTCAGTTGCACTGCGGCCAGGAAGAATTCTGGCAACCTCTCTGGCTTTCTTAGGAGAAATCCGCATGTATTTGGAGTAGGATTTAATTTCCATATTACTTCTGTGTGTGCGGGTTATGAGATTTAAATGCACGAGTTGCAGAGAATTCACCAAGTTTGTGACCAACCATATTTTCGGTTACATAAACAGGCAGGAAATTCTTTCCATTATGCACAGTAAAGTTTAAACCAACAAAGTCAGGAGTAATAGTAGATCTGCGGGACCAAGTTTTAATTGGTTTACGATCTCCATTGTCCTGTGCTTTCTGAACCTTTTTCATAAGGTGAGGGTCTACAAAGAAGCCTTTTTTTATCGATCTTGTCATAATAAAATTACTTCACTCTTCTTCCATTACGGCGCGTAATGATCATTGAGTTTGATGGTTTAGATTTCTTGCGAGTTGGGAAGCCTTTGGAAAGCTGACCCCAAGGCGACATTGGATGACCACCACCTGATGTTCTTCCTTCACCACCTCCCATTGGGTGATCTACAGGATTCATGGCAACACCTCGAACCCGTGGTCTACGACCTTTCCACCTGTTCCTTCCAGCCTTGCCGATAGTAGCTTTCTGGTGGTTGCTATTTCCTACGGAACCGATGGTGGCACGACAATTTGACTTAACAATACGTATTTCACCACTTGGCATTTTCAAGGATGCATCTGGACCGTCTACAGAAATTAAGCGAGCAGCACTTCCTGCTGACCTGCAAATTTTTGCACCAGCACCAGGTAACATCTCTACACAATGAACTTTAGTTCCTAATGGTATAAATTTCAAGGGAATGGCATTCCCAACATTGAAATCGACCATCTTATCTGAACTAACAATTTTAACACCAACTTCAACAGTCTCTGGAGCAAGTATGTAGGATTTTTCACCATCTTCATACTGAAGAAGTGCTAGGTTGGCTGTTCTGTTTGGGTCATATTCTATTGCAATGACTTCTGCAATATCATCCAAACGATTCCGACGAAAATCAATTTGCCGGTAAAGCCTTTTGTGACCACCACCTCTTCTTCGGCTTGTAATTCTTCCGTAAGTGTTTCTTCCTTTTTTTCTGTGGAAACCAGATGTAAGGGACTTCTCTGGTCTTTTGGTAGATAGCTCTTGTTTATTTTTGAGATAAAATCTACCGCTTGGAGTTACAGGTTTTTGTTGTAAAATAGCCATAATAAATACTCCAGATTATGCGAGATCTATGCTCTCTCCTGCCTTGAGAGTAACAATTGCTTTTTTAGACAACGCAGTATGACCCTGCTTGCCCCTTCTCATTCGATCCCTTTTAGTCTTGGGTTTTTGAGTAAGGGTATTAACCTTGATTACTGTAACTCCGAAAGTTTTCTCAATTGCGTTTTTAACATGAGTTCTTGTCGCTTCAGGGAAAACAGAGAATACATATTGATTGAGATTCGCTGAGAGCATTGTAGCTTTCTCAGTGAGAAGAGCCTCTTTTAATACATTAACTGGTTCATTCATACCTTGTTAGTTTTTTGTTGAGGAAAATTTATTCACGAGTGAATTGATACCAGAAACCGAGCAGACGATTTGATCCACGCCAACAATGTCCAATGCATTTACATTTGTAGAGGAGGACACCTTAACATTTGCTAAATTTCTTGCAGCTAGGGTAAGGTTGTTATCAAGATTCTCATCAATGATTAAGGTCTTGGATGGTGTACCCAGCAGTTTGAGTAATTTTACAAACTCTCCGGTTTTATGGGATTTAAGGGACCAATCTTCAATCAAAGATATACCACCATCTGTTGCTTGATCCACTAGGGCTCTTTTAAGAGCAAGTTGCCTCATTTTACCATTAATCTTCTGATTATAGGAGCGGGGTTTAGGACCAAAAGCGACACCACCACCTGTACGCTGAATAGCTCTTTTGTCGCCTGCTCGACCTGTACCCAATCCTTTCTGACGATAAATCTTTTTCCCAGATCCAGAAACTTCGTCTCGAGTTTTAGTAGAGGCATTCCCTTGTCGGTTATTAGCTCTAACAGCCAAAATGCACTGGCGTAAAGCATCTGCACCCTTACCTTCATCAAGGGTAGGAAAGTTAGCAATCTCGGTATCACTAGAAGATGAGCCGTCTGATTTAAATAATTTAAATTTCATTACTATTCAATTACTTGGATACTTTGATCTTCTTGGCTGTACGGATGGTCAAAATTCCACCTTTGTGACCAGGTACGCTACCCTTAATCAGGATAATGTTTTTCTCAGGAATAATCTTAACTATTTTAAGATTTTGTGTGGTTCTTTGAACATCACCCATGTGGCCCGGCATTTTCTTATTCTTAAAAACCCGGCCTGGCCATTGACATAAGCCGTAAGAACCACCGCGGCGGTGAAACATAGATCCATGAGATGCAGGACCACCACCAAAATTCCAACGTTTCACAACCCCCTGAAATCCTCTACCTTTAGTGGTAGATACAACATCTACCATAGGAATTTCATTGAAGTCTTCTACGGTTAAGATTTTACCTTGGGTAAGTTCGTGACCATCTAAAACACGAAATTCCTTTGATAAATGCTGAACTTCTGCATTAGCTTTAGCAGCATGACCCTCCGCTGGTTTATTCGTTTTGTTAGGAGCTTTTCCGCGTGGATTGTATCCTATCTGAACAGCAGAGTACCCATCATTGTCATTCGTTTTTACCTGAAGAACAGGGCATGGACCGGCTTCTACAATGGTAACAGGTACCAAATTATTTTCTGCGTCGTAAACTTGGGTCATCCCAAGTTTTTTTCCTAAAATTTCGATATTCATTCTTTAAGCGGCAGGATTTTAAATTACCTGCTTTAAAGGGGGTTAAGGGTTTTAAGATTAAAATTATGTAGTCTATTTA
>JAYPAW010000005.1:14150-21717 GCA_038123915.1 Opitutales bacterium | reverse complement strand
AGAATAGAATCAGCAGATGCTCCAACCTCAATGTAGTTGATTGTGGAACCGATCGAACCAAGCAAACGATTCATCTCATATGCAAGCAACTGAACTTCTGCAGGCAAGTGAGAACCAGCGAGTACAACGGATTTCTTACGATTGCTAAGCAAATCAGCAACAGCTTCCGAAACCCACTCCTTTTGAGGCTTTGTAAAAGATGATAGATTTTCTAGGTGTTTCTTTAAGGATTGATCTGAATGACCAATTTTGGAAAGCAATTCAGAAGCAACCAGAGAAGCAAATCCAATCATTTGTGAGGACTCGATACGAAGACGATGATCCGCAACACCACCTGTACGGGAAAGATCAGACTCAGCAATGTAAAGCCTGTTCATTTTTCTGGCATCAGCTGAATTTAAGACCTTACGACCCGACATGAATGCCCGAGTGTTGGACAACTCGTTGGATTCGCGGTTTCCAAGGAAATCGCAATCCAGAGATAAAACCCGTTTGGCAGTTGATAAATTAGGAACCGCACGCAGTGCCTTTTTGAGACCAAGAGCTTTACCTAACTTATTTTCAGCTGAAGTGTAATCTATCGCGTCATGCTCAAACCACTGTATACCTGAAGATGCAATCTTCTTCTGAAGGGATTGGCGAAGTAACGAGTGGGAGCGATTGGCTAAAACCGCAACCTTACCTTCGGAAACCTCATCGTTTAGAGAATCCAAGATAGAGGCAGTGGAAACTTTTTTCCAACGATTGACACCATTCTTCAGGGTTTCCCGAGCAAAGCTTCCCTGGGCACGATCAGGATCGTAAAGGTCAAGCACACTTGCCTGAGAGTAGACATCGGTGCTACCGCCGTAGGGAAGATAGGATGGATTCCCTTCGACTTTGGTGGGACGCCCTTGATGACTTTCGACAATAAGAGGTTGGAAACCACGACTGGTAGGTTGAGAAGTGGCGTAGTATGCAGGCACACCGGGAATAAGTTCCTCGGGACTCTTGCCGTAAGGTAAGATAACTTGCTCGGGTCGACGGCAACCGGTCATGCCGAGACCAGCAAGGCCAAAGGAGGCAGCCATTAATTTAACAAAGCTCCTACGCTGAACCCCATCAAGCATACTGGCCCCCTCAGGAAACTCCCGAGACACCCACTCTTTAAAACCATCGGTATCAGCTAAGCTGTCCAAGCTTTTCCAATAATCTTTGCCAGATGGCAGATCCGGTTGGTTATTTTGCATAATCATCGGTGACATCCAGTGCAGCTTAAAGGAGGATTAACTCCCCAATTTTCTTTCAATTCAAGCCCTGCATGAACTTGAGCGATTAAAGGGTCAATATCGCCATCGCCCTTGGCTTCCCATGATAAATTTGTTACCTCGTCGAGTGGTCTAAGGGCTTTTTCAGGGTTACGGTGGCAATCCAAACAAAAAGCCATACTAAGATGCTTATCATGGTGTACTTCGACCATTTGGTCGACACGACCGTGACATTCGACACAACTAATTCCACGATTCACATGAATTGCGTGGTTGAAATAAACATAATCAGGAGCTTTGTGGATACGAACCCAAGGAATTGCTGGACCCGCATTTAAGATACCATCTCCGTTCGAATCCTCACCCTCGGAGAGCTTACCATCTTTATTTGTATCTTCACCGTAGTAAGATTCACGAACAGGTTTAAGTAAGGCGGAATCTGCTTTCACATTTTGGTGGCAAGACATACAAACATTCGCTCCTGGAATATTAGCATGGGAGGATTTATCCACGCCTGTGTGACAATAACGGCAGTCAATACCCAGTTCGCCAGCATGAAATTCATGATTGTAAGAAACAGGTTGGGTGGGCTGGTATCCAACCCTGGTATACTTAGGGGTAGCATAGTAAGTTATACCTGCCACAAGAACGGTTCCAACCATACCAAGCCCGACAATTAACTTAAGAGGAACCGTGTTGGACCATCTAGGGAAAATGTTTCTCACAATTGGGCTTTAAAAAGTAAGGATGAATTCAAGGTTGAAAGCTATGGAGTATATTTAGAATGCTGACCACACAATATTAAAAAATTTAAACACAACCTATTAAATTTACTTAATGCATTTCATTAGCAGTCTTAAGAATCGCCAAATCATGATTTTGCTTCATTGGATATTGAAATTGCGTAAATGTATTTAAATTGAAGACGAAACCTAAAAGATCAGACCTTCTTGTTATTGGCGGAGGGATGGCAGGAGTTTCATCTGCAATCGCAGCAGCTCAATCCGGCGCCACCGTGCAGCTCGTTGATCATCTTCCTTACCTGGGAGGAAGTGTGAGCGATTCTTATCAACACCCGCTTGATGTAGTGCTCTCCACTAACAACCCCTTTTACCGAGAAACGGGTGTTTGTGAAGAAATCTTACAATGTTTACGGGAGGAAAACACCGAAGGCACTTACACGGGGCAAGCCAGAGCACTCCACTCCTTGGTTTCTAGATACAAAGAAATTTCAATATCATTGGGATATCATTGCCTGGAAGCCAGCCTCAACTCCTCTCAGGACCGGATTGAATCCTGTCTTCTAGTAAACTTGAACAAGGGTGAAAAATTTTTACATCGTGCGGATTACTACATCGATTGTTCTGAATTTGCTGAGCTTGCACAAGTTGCCAAGGCTCCAGGCGAGTTTCATTCCTCGATCAACCCTGATGAAAAAGATAGCTTTGAGAAAAAGAACAAACAGCACTTGTTATTTGAAATCGGAACAGCTGATAAGCCCATAGGATTCAAAAGTCCAAAGTGGGTAAAAGCAAAATGGGAAGATAACGCTTTGCCTGCTCAAATTTCTCTTATGGAATCCCTTCAGGAAAATCTCCTTGGGGTTCATCACTTAGAATGGATTGGCGAGAATGAATGTTTTCAGACGACAGACGAAATCTGTTGGATAGCGTGGGACTACATAAAAAACAGATCTCCTCTTAAAGAATTAGCCCAAAACCTGTTCGTTCAGAAAATATCACCTTTAAATTATCCCAGTTTTTTATACCGGGGAAAAGGTGAGTATATCCTGTGCGAAGCTGACCTTACTCTAGGGGCTCGTTTTGATGACTCCGTTGCCATCAGCCGGGCTCCAGTTTCCCCTCGCCATAGATCCAGCTTCTCCTCTCAAGAAAAAATTGTTCTCCCCAATGTTTTTGAAATTCCGCTCCGGTCTTTATTTTCGGCCAAGATCAAAAATTTATTTTGGGCAGGAAATCATATTTCCTGTGATGAATTCACATCCAACTGTCTCTCCCACCCTCCCACTCAATCGGTCATAGGGGCTGCCGTAGGGTTTTGTGCCTCTTGGTGTATGAAGCAAAAAAGGCTCCCCCACACTCTTGCTAAAAAAGGATACATTGAAGGCCTGCATCAGGAACTGAAGAGAAAAAATCATCCTTTCACAAGTTCCCCCCTGCTTGATGAGTCAGACCTCGTAAGATACGGCCACATTAACGCATCTACCACATGGGGGGGGAATGATTTACTTCATCTACCGCAAATCATGGGAAAACCGACCCGAAAGTGCCTGGTTCAATTTCCCTTTCTTTCCAATCAAATAGATCACTTTCGAATCTTGATGGATTGCCCGGAATATCAGGACTTAGATTTTCGCTTACTCGAAGGATCAGAGAAAAATTCCCACATTCCAGGTCCATGCCTTGAAGTCAGCACTGTTCGTAGTGAAAAATCTGGAAAACAATGGATAGAGGTCAAACTTGATTCTGAGATTCGGAATCCAGGCTGGCATTTCCTGGAAATTCAATCCCCTGAAGAATTTAGAATGCTAGAGTGCGAACATGCACCAGTGGGTCACATCTTATTGTACCCACGCAATTCTTTTCCCGAGTCCCCTCCTTCCAATCCTTACTGCGAATACGCAGTTCCAATTAACCACAGTCCCATTCCGCACCGCAGTGCTATTCTCGAAACATTCCCTCCCCAAAAAAGCTACGATGTTGACCATGTAAAGAGTGCGTACTCCCGCCCTTCGAAAAAACCGGATCTTTGGATTTCTCAACCCACTAGTTTTGTTTATCCAGAATTTATAGAAGTTACCTGGGATCAAACGGTAAATATATCCAGAATCGACTTATTTTTTGATCCATCATTTGGATACCAAACCCCACCTTTCCCTACTTCAGGATCGATTCCAACACCCATCTCTCTCATTAAAGACTACAACCTTTACTATACATCTAGCTCAGGAAAATCGACTTTGATCGAAAAAGTAACCAACAACTATTCAAGTCACCGTTACCACCTATTGGATCTGGTCGATGTCCAATCCCTCGAAGTTGAAATTATATCTACCCACGGACTTAACCGTGCCCAGGTTTTTAAGATCGCAGCTTATGAATAAGTCATGAATGTTTGATTGATTTTCTTCCATAACTGCGATTGATTAATTTCTATGAGAGCCTTAGCCACAGTTTTTCGATTGCTTGCCACATTTGCCCTCATTGGATTGGCCGGAGTATTATGGCTAAAATGGGATACATTCACCTCGCAGAGTCATTCCTTCTTAGACGAAGTGGTGTCAGACGCCTACACGATCCTGCAATCGGAACGGGATGCCCAATGGAAAGATATTGATGAAAAGAAATCCTCGTTCTTTGAAATTTTTGACGCAAATGACCCTGTCGGTCAAAACGACGAGAACCCTCTTCTATTAGCTAACGACTCTCTTTCCTCAGCTGAGAAAGCCATACTCAGAAATCCCGAGTATGGAGAAAGCCTTAACAATTTGAGTTTGGAGTACGGAGTGGATGCCCTTGTATGGAATACTGAAACCAAAACCTGGCAGTCCAACCCGGCTGTTAAACTGAGCTCTCCCTCCAGCTTCAAGGATCCCTTTTCGGATGAATCTAAATTCCCTAAAGAAGATGTTAAACTCGAGGATGGGACCATCATTCGTGGAGTTACCCGACCAAACCGTTTAAGAACTGTGATTGGTATGTTTTACAAGGATCGAGATGATAAGTTTAAAGAAATTTCCAAACTTCGCGAAATGGTGGTTTCCCGAGACCAAGAGCTTCGTGAATACCAAAATCTTTATGCCAAAGAAAAAGAGCGTAAGGAACAACTCGAAGGAGAGGTGGGGGAATTAACCGTAAAGGTTGCCGGTCTTGAAGAAGATCTCAAGAGAGAAAAAGAAGAGCGTCAGGCTGAGAAAGAAGCTGCCGAGCAAAAGGAAGAGCAATTGAATCGGATTGTTGCAGATTTGGAAGAACAGAAAATCAAAACCGCCCAGGAACACCAAGAGTTTATCGATACCCTTCGAAATGAACAAAAGGAACAAATGGCTGCCCTTCAGGATGAAATCCGAAAAGCAGATGCTGAAGGTTATAAAAGAGGTATTGATGAAATGATTGCAAAACAACAAGGGGGAGAAGTTGAAAAGCAAAATGAGGAAGTCGCGGTGAATCCATTCCTCCCCACTGAGGACGGACCACCCAAGCTTTCCCAAGCCGAGCTTATGCTTGCGGCACAAGCTAAGACAATTGGTGAAACTGGAGTGCCCTCAACCGTTGGTAGAGTCGACGGAAAATCTGGCATGATTTTGCTTCCCTTGGGTAGTGAACGCGGAGTTTTGCTGGGTGATGTCTACACGCTATGGAAAGAGAAAAAGAAAGCGGCTCGCATTCGCATACAAAGCGTAAGCCAAGGTTTCTCACTCGCTTATCTTCTTCCGCAATTTGGTAACCCACAAGATCTTAGCCCAGGCGACAGCGTCCATGTTGTTCCAGAAAAAGAGGAAACTCTCTAAAATAATTTAATGAAGACTATTTATTTTCTTTCAGCATTTATCCTTACATCCTTACTCTCTGGTTGCTTTACTGCTTCCCCTGACGATTCTAGGATCCCGCAAAGCCGACCTGCGAGCTGGGAATACAGTTTACCAGGCGGTTTTGACCGAGGTGGCTTTAACCGTTAGTTCCACCAAGTCTTTCTATGCTGCCGGATTCTAAGTCATCCGGATGTCTCTACTTGGTTGCATCACCGATTGGGAACCTTGGGGACATATCCTCCAGAGCTATTGAAACTCTGGTAAACTCCGATTTCATAGCCTGTGAGGACACCCGGGTAACTGGAAAATTACTAAGCCGACTCGAAATTCAAAAGAAACTCATTTCTTACCGGGAAGAAAATGAAAAAACCAAATGTGTGCAAATTGCCCTGGAAATAGAGCAAGGCAAAAAAGTTGCACTCTTATCTGACGCCGGGTACCCGTGCATTAGCGACCCTGGATTCCGTCTTGTTCGGGAGTGCCATATAAAACAATTGAAAGTCATTCCTATTCCAGGTCCCAATGCTGCCCTCACCGCACTCGCCGTTTCGGGACTTCCCACACACCAATATACCTACCTAGGTTTTTTACCCAAAAAAAGTGCTCAAACCAGAAAGATTCTCGATTCATGGATTGCTTACGAAGGATCAATCGTCCTTTACGAATCCAAATATAAGATTCAAAAAACTCTCGCCCTGATCGCTGAAATCATGGGTGAAGACCGTTTTGTATGCTTGGCCAGAGAATTAACTAAATCCCATGAATCAATTATGACCGGTCGGATTACTGAAGTTATTGATCAACAGTCTAAAAGCAGTGGTAAGGGTGAGTTTACTCTCGTGATTGCTCCCAAAAACTATTCTTTTTAAGACCAAGGAAAGATGAAAATTGGGATCATCGATATTGGATCCAATACCTGTAAGCTTTTAATCGCTGAGGGGGAATCTGCTTCCTCCCCGATCGATTTTGTAATCCTGGAACAATCCTCCCTACCCTGCCGATTATTGTCTCTTCAAGCAGACGGTCAAAATTTCATTGAGGAAAAACAATCTCGCCTACTCCTTCAGTGTATTGGCGAATTTATGAAAATATGCAAAAAGCATGCAGTACTTAAAGTGCAAGCTGTTGCAACTGAAGCATTTCGTAAATCATCCAACCGCCAACAAATTTCCTTACTCATTGAAAAAGAGTTCGGCTTTGAAATAAAAATTCTCACTGGGCAAGAAGAAGCTAGGGGGATCGCCAAAGGGCTCGATACTGACCCAAATATTAAAAGTTTTCAAAGCTACTCAGCCCTGGACATCGGTGGTGGTAGTGTGGAGTTCATCCATGTAAAAAATCAAAAACTAATGGAAGTCCTGAGCCTTCCAATTGGAGCCGTGCGGATGGCCAGAATGGATCCTTCCTTCAGTAAGGAAATCATTCCAGCCGAAAATCAGAAAAAGTTACGGAATTATGTAAGGGAAATCATTTCGGACCAACTCTGCCATTTTTTGGAGGATGGAAACCAACTCGTAGGAACTGGAGGAACCATTGTTTTTTGTAGGAACATTTTACAACGATTAAACAATCAAACCGATCATGCTTGTATCCATAGGAGAGAGCTCGAATTCCTGACCCAGACTGTTTGCGGGTTGAAGATTTCTGACCGGGTTGATCGCTTCCCTCAATTACCCGCCGACCGGGCAGATATTTTTCCCTATGGTTTACTCACTGTTTTGGAAATCATGAGCTTATTTGAAACCCAAACGCTCACCCATTCATTCCA
>JAYPAW010000005.1:0-14050 GCA_038123915.1 Opitutales bacterium | reverse complement strand
TCATGAGACCGCCTCGCTCTTCTCCCGTGATTGGATAAACGCAAACGAATCATTCTTCTCACAAAAGCAACTTCCTCATGAAATTTATGCTCCATTGAATAATCTAGGGCATTCACTTCTCCGTCGAGATAGGTATTACGAATCCCTCTTTTATGACGTAGAAAATCCTGCCCGGCACTGAGCATTGGAACTCCAGGAGCAACCAGAAGCAGACCGAGAGCAAGCATCACCCGACTAACAAGTTCTGGAGGCATGGCATCCTCTTCATCAAACGGGAATAAGTCTCGAAATCGATCCACCAGTGCAAAATCGTCGTGGGATTCTAAATAATTCACGGACTGACATGCGTAGCGATTGTTTTGGTCCAACCCCTTTCTCAAAAGCTCAAGAACGGCCTGATTTCCCGCATGATTTTTAGCAAACAACAAAAGTTCTTCCCTGCATGAATCGCTCCATAAGGCGTAGCCTGTTTGATTCATTTGCTCAGACAATCTCCCCCGGAAGCTCCAAGGTTCTGCAAACAAGAGGATACCGGGCTTAATTTTCTTTAATTCAGCCTCTATTTCAGCAAGAAATTCGTACCCAAGCAACTCACCTAAATCAAAACGAAAACCATCCACATCAAAGGCCTCAACCCAATAGATTAGGCTGTCGAGAATGAGTTTTCTAGCCGGCTGAGAATCGCAGTTCAGATCATTTCCACACCCACTGAAGTTCGTGAGTTTCCCTGATTCATCTGCGAGAAAATACATCTCCCGATCTAAATGCATGAGATGGGGAGGAATCCCCACATGGTTGTAAACCACATCAATCACAACCGCCATCCCGCTGTTGTGGATAGATTCCACCAAATCAGAGAATTCCTCAATTACGCTCCCATCTGCATGATCTCTCCCATAAACAGATGCGGGTGAGAAAAAATTAATAGGCATATACCCCCAATGGTATTCGTTTTTGGTTTTCGCATCGAACTCCTGGACTGGTTGAAGCTCGACCACATTGGCTCCGAGTTGATTCAAATAAGAATTTTTTGATTCGAGCCATCTAGATAGACCCCGAAACCCTAGCCTATCGTTTTCGTCTAAGTCCAATGGGGCATGCTTCATTAAATCCCTAACATGAGCTTCCACAACAACCACATCTTCGATAAGTGGGGGCGTGAACCTCTTCTTTATCTCTCTAGGTTTCTGAGAAATTGCGATCCCATACCCACCCCTTCCACTGGTTGCTTTGGCATAAGGGTCTACAATTTCTTTGGCAAATTTTTGTCCGAGCCCATCTATTTGATGAACTCTAAACTTATAAAGCTTACCTGTAAGGTCTTGAGGAAATTGAAGATTCCAGCATCCATCCTCCGAGAAGTGCATAGGTTTGTAGTCTTCCTTCAAATTAGATTGATCCGCTAAAATAAGATCCACCCCCACAGCGCGAGGTGCAAAAAGCCGGAAAGAGGAATGTCCATCCTTACAAGAAAAACCAAATTGCCCGGTCGGTCTGGCATGAATCCACTTTTCCAGATCACAACCCTTGTTCGGTGAAACCAAGCGAAAACGAAATAAATCCAACCCCGTACGCTTTTGGCTAAAAGAGTGATTTCGTACAAAAGAATTATGCCCCATGGAGGGGAACTCCGCATGAGGTTCAATCCACCTCCCCCCATCGGTACAAAACTTGAACTCACATGTCTCAATTTCTGCCAAAATTTCCGGTTTTATCAAAACCCCTACCCCGCCCTGAGTCTCGGATAAGAGATAATCTTTAGAGGGTTTCCAATCGTTAAAATCGCCCAATAGGTAGATTGAGTTCTTTTGTAGATCATGAAACGATAGGGTTTCAGAACTAAGGTAGAACAGCCACCCTCCCTTAACCTTAGCATAGCCCCCCATCGCCGCACGCTCCATCAGAGTGGCTTGGCTAAAATCAAACCCGACTAATCCACTTTCCGAGACCAAATCCTCAGGAACTTGATCCCCTTTCCAATCTTCCTCCAGCGCAATCCAACCGATGTGATCACTCTCCACCCAAACTTTACCACCCCGAACATATGACATAACATTCAAGATTCATACTGATTCCTGGTCAGGATGCACTCAAAATCCTTTTGCTTAGCGGATCCCAACAAATTATAGAACTTAGCTAATTTCAAATGTCTCAAAACCAAAAAGAGAAAATTCTCGTAGCGATATCTGGAGGAGTAGATAGTGCCGTTTCGGCTATGCTTCTTCAGCAAGATGGGCATGCCGTAGAGGCAGTCTATGTTCGTACATGGGAGCATGAAGAGGACCTGCTTGGAGACTGCCCTGGAGCCAGAGATTTAAAAGATGCCGAGGATGTATGCAACCAGCTGAAGATTCCATTTCGAGTCGTCAACTACTCGAATTTCTACAAGTGCGAGGTAGTTCAACCGATGGTGGAAGGATATGCAGAGGGGATCACTCCCAACCCGGATATTTTGTGTAACAAACAAATGAAATTTGGAATCCTGATGGATTATGCGAAGGAGGAAGGATTTGATGCACTAGCCACGGGTCATTATTGCATCCAAAAATTGAATAAATTCAACCGGGCTGAGCTTTGGGAAGGACGCGATAAAAATAAAGACCAATCTTATTTCCTGGCTAGGCTATCCATTGAACAACTGAAGTTTGCGAGATTCCCAGTGGGTTCATTTGAAAAAAGTAAAATTCGTAAGCTTGCCCAGTCCGCAAATTTGCCGGTCGCGAATAAAAAAGACAGCCAAGGGATCTGCTTTTTAGGGAAGGTTAAGGTTTCAGACTTTTTATCGCATTATATCAAAGAAAAACCTGGCGATATCGTGAACCAATCCGGCGAAAAAGTAGGTACTCATCTCGGGCTTCATCGCTATACACTTGGACAAAGAAAAGGGATCGGAGTTCCTTCCAACACGGACAACCAAAACTATGTGGTAACCGGGAAAGATGAATCTACAAACCAACTCATCGTGGCCTTTGATCAACCTCAGGAAAGCACCCTTTGGGCGAAGCGGTTTGGACTTACAGAAATAACCTTTATTGATCCTAGATTTAACCATTTAGAAAATATTGAACTACTTGGAAAGGCGAGGTACCGGGACCCCTCAACCCCTATCCGTTTATCCATCCACCCTGACCGTTCAGGTATCGTTGAATTTACATCTCCTCAACGAGCCCTTACTCCGGGGCAAATCCTCGCATTTTACGATGGCGAACAGCTTGTGGGTTCCGCCATCTATTCTCTTTCCAAATTTGGCCGTGCTGCCCTTTCAACTTGATTTGGTCTATTTGCGAAGCATAAATGAGAGTTAGCCCATGCGATTAAAACTTTCACAGAAAACCAGAAACAAACTTCCGATTGTTGAAGACCAAGCTCCCTTGAAAACGAAGGAAAACTTGGAGGAGTACTTACAGGGAGCTATTTCTTTCCTGCAAACTCAACAAATAGCCCTTCAAAGAACCATCGCTGTTTTAGAGGAAATCGCCCAACTTGCACCGACGATGAAAGCCGACATCATCCGAAAGGTTTCCAAAGAGGAAGAAGTTTCCTCCAGAAAAAAGCTTAAATTGCTAAGAAAGGAACTAAAGGCACTGGCGAGCCTATCTTTCAATAAGCAACCTCTTTTCAGTTCCGAAGATTCTGACACCTCTTTTCCATTATTTGAGAAGGGAGGAAGCAATGCCCCTCAAATCAAACAACCTTCTGCTCCCTTTTATTACAAACCGATTCAAAAAACGAGTCATGAGGTAAATCTTGAACTGGTTCATTCCTCGCTCCAAGCGATCCAGGAAATGCTTGGACAAAATAATTCTACCACACAGGACTTACAGACCAGTTTTAAAGCTCTCGCGAGCGATCCTGAATCCTACGCAAAGTTACAATTCTTTGAGGAAAGAGTTAGAACTTGGGTTTCTGAAATCATGGACGGTCAGGATGGTTTATCTGTGCAAGCTCATATCCTAAGCCAAAGAGTCGATGGTTTGGTGAGCGGACTCAAATCCAATCACTTAGACTGAATTTTTGCCGATGAATCAGGACAGACCTACTGCACCGACACCTGGGTCTGGTTCGGGTCGCCCTTTTCTCGGCATTCATTTTGTGAACTGTGGCACATACGGAAGGATTTACAAAAACAAGGAAGGGAATGCCTATGTAGGGCACTGCCCCAAATGCATGCATGCTTTACGAGTACGAATTGGCCCTGAAGGAACTGGTACTCGTTTCTTTAAGTGTTTTTGCCCTTAACAAGTTTGGGGATAAGTAAAAAAAACCTAGGAGTTAGGGCTTCTCAAAATCTGGTTGGCTTGATGTATTGAACTCCGGCAGTGGGTCGGTTTTCATTTTGTTTTCCATCTGCTGGATGAGATTAATGGTTCGGTCACTAAGCAACTCACTTGCTACCTCCTCCGCCAAAACAGAAGGTGATTTTGGAAACGGAATCGGACTCAATTCGATCGATTGAACAGAGTCAACAGGAGGGCTCAATTCAGAAGCAAACGGTGTTTCGAAAGGCTTAGTATTTTTTTCCAACCAGCCAAAATATCCAACTACAGAGGCAAAGGCACCAACCAGGAGGAATATTTTAATAGGTGAAAAACTTTTGGGCTCACTCTTGGAATGGATATTGGCAGAAACTTGTTTAACCGCATCACCCTTTGTATGCTCACTCCTTTCACCTGACTCTTCACCAAACCACATAAGTAAGGAATTTTCTGTTTTTTTGGAGATCTCAATCTCGTTTTTGTCAGAAGATTTTTTCAATGCTCGGAATGCATTCTCCAACTCCATTATTACTTTCTCCAACCTGATCTTAGACTTTTGCCAATCCGAATTTAAACGGAACTCTTTCTCGACTTGAACCGCCTGAACATCCGAAAGTTCCCCCAATAGATACCTCGAAATGGGCACAATCTGATTCCTGGGAATCTTATTTTGATTTGGCTGGAAAGAGAGAAATTCGAGCACCCACTCCAAAGGAAGTCTTTGTTTCCTCAAAAGATCACCTGTACCCATTGAATCTATGTCTAATTTAGAATACAGAAACGCCTGGTACTTCATCCCTTGAATAGATTGCTTCCCATCCAAACCTTGTCGGTATTCATTCGTCTCAAAAAGTTCAAGTTGGCCCTTGGTGGGCTTTTGTTTTCCAGTCAATTTAACCAGAAGCTTTTTTTCGAGTTCTTCCCACAAAAGAATCCTTTTCTCCGTAGGCGAAAGAGATTCCCCAATCGGTAAAGCCTCTAATACATCAACGATCAAGGGCTCGATTAGTTGGGTATCTTTCAGGCTGAGATAAGCAAAATAAAACACCTCCCGGCTCCATTGCCGACTTACTGGGACCGCAGCTGTCATTTCTCTAATGAGAGCTCACCTTTTTCTTCCAGTAAGAATTGAATCAATGCTTGCACCATGCCATTGGATAAGACCTTTCCTTTTGATCGATCCGTCCACCCAATCTCTCTAAAAATCGATTTCCAACTCTGGGGGAAATCACCCGTTGGCCAATGTTTCCAAATCTCAAAAGCTTCTGTATCACTATGAACGCTCAAAAGTGGAAGCATCCCATCAATCCAGATGGTATTTGCTTTTCCTGGTGCAAACTTCCCACACAAAACTGAATCTTTCCATTTTTTTACTAAATTCAGAATAGGCTTTCTCCCTACACCAACCATGCCTTTCGCTTGCTTAATAGATCCAATCAAATCCATCAAATCATCAGTCCAGTTGGGGTTATCCGAACATAATTCGGCATATTGAAGAAGGCGGGCCCGCGGATGATTCGCCGGTCTGGACCCTTTTAATTTCCAATTGTTTATCGATGAAAATATTTCAAGAGGGTCCACCCTTTGCTCAACCCAAAAACACAGTGGATACATCTGGGAAATCCTCAGCATGCTTGATTTATTTCTTTTATAACCAAGAATTTCCAAAAACCATTGATGGCACACATCTGACCACTGCTGGTTGTCCAATCGGTTGCGTGCGAATTGAATCTTTGCCTGCCATCTTTTGAGTGCTAATTGATCCACTTCCAGTGAAGTAAGGTTCCCTAGCTTGGCAATAGACTGATCTAGATCAGTCAAGCGACCCGATAATTTAGCTAATGCATAATGCTCCGCATACTCCTCAAGTGCCTGAAACAGATGAGGTAATAAAACAAGAGTGGGGATAGGCTTTCCATTCCTGCTGTGAACTGACTCGGTGATCCCATTTCCTGAAAAAACGGATACCTGTAAAAGAACTTTTTCAAAATTAGGGTCTTGGTGGTGTTTGTGTTGGCACCATTGGTTCGGATAAAAGTGAATCTCCACATCCCCGTAGTGCTGGACCCCATCAATCATTAAAACCGCACCCGTGAAATCCGGTCCCTCTTCAGCTAAATTCCATGCACCACAGTCGGTCACAACAATTTTTTTACCACACTCGGTAAACAAGGATTCAGTTACAAAATCTTGCTCCTTCCAAATCTTCTGAATGACTTTTTCCTCTAGCTTGACCGAGCCATAAAAACCAGGAACCTCCTCCACAACCCTATCGGTTTTCAGTATATTTCCTGCTTTCACAATTCGGGAATATCGAGCTTATTATGAAAGGGTTCCTGCCAATTATTTTTCTTCCCTTTTCTTTGCTCTACCTGCCTGGTTATCTGATCAATTGAGTATTCCAGTTTTTTGATCAATTGGTCCACCCGCATCGCAGAGGCTCCACAGGAAAAGGCACAATTACGGATCAGATTATCATTCGTGACCACACAGATTTGTGCGGGGTATTTGGAAGCCATAACCATACGCTCAATCACACCATCCGCTCCTTCCTGGGAGGATGAATAAACCACATCTAACAGGTTGGAAGATCCAAACTTTTGAATCGAACTTCGCCCACCCCTTCCATCAAATACAACCGTTAAGCGGGCACCTGTATTCGTTACAGGCTCAAGCATCCTGACCAAGCTATCCCTGGCTTGATTCCGGTCTACCGCAAGTTCTTCAAGAAGTTCTGGAATCGCATGTATGGCATTGTTGCCATCTATCATCAGATGTTCTTGCATATCGTTTGGAAAATAATCTAGGTATAATCGATCAGGGAATGAGTCCCTATTTTCCTACAACAGATTACCAAACTTTCCAACAAATTCATGAGCTTAGCATTTCTATTTCCTGGTCAGGGTTCCCAAGTCAAAGGCATGGGCACTGAATCCTTTGAGCGTTTCCCAGAACTTGTGCAACAAGCCAATCAAGAACTCGGTTACTCACTGAGCGAAATCTGTCTGCATGATGAAAGTAATCAGCTTGGCCAAACTCAATACACTCAACCAGCCCTCTATCTGGTTAGTTTTCTTGAGGCTAAATCAAAAATGGAAGATGGACAGGTTCCAACCGCGGCCGCAGGTCACTCGGTTGGTGAATTTGCTGCCTTGGCAACCGCCGGAGCTATCTCCTTCCTTGATGGATTAAAAATGGTTTCCAAAAGAGGTGAGATCATGGCCCAAGTAACTGGAGGTGGAATGGCCGCAGTCATTGGACTGGATGAGGATGTTATCCGATCAACCCTCCAACAATCAGAGGCGGATCAAGTCGATGTAGCGAACTTTAATTCGCCCGGTCAAATCGTTATCTCTGGTCCTGAGGCCCAAATTCAAACTGTTCTTTCGCCCCTTAAGGATGCAGGTGCCAGGATGGTTGTACCTCTTAAGGTTAGTGGTGCTTTTCACTCCCGAATGATGGAAGTCCCTGCACAGGAGTTTGAGGGTTTCTTAGGGTCTTTTTCATTCTCTGCTCCCACTTTACCTGTTTATTCAAATGTGAAAGCTGCTCCTTATGAAAATGGGGAAGAAATCCCCCAACTTCTAGTTAAGCAAATACATCACTCGGTCCGATGGTCAGAAACCATCACTCAAATGAGGAAGAGTGGCACAAGTGAATTTATTGAATGTGGACCAGGTAATGTTCTTACCAAGTTGCTTCGTCAAATTCCTTAGTCCCTTAACTCGCTCGAGTATCCAAGCTTAACTTGGTCAGGTTTCTTTCTTTGAGCAGGTTCACTACATCGATAACACGCTGATAAGGTAAGGACTTATCCCCCCGTATATGAATGGTGGGAGCCGGACTTTCAGAGTTGGATAAGGAATCGAGTCTAGATTTTAATTCAGAAAGCACTAAGGGCTCTTTTCCCCAGAAGAATCTGCCCTCCGCATCAATCGTGATATATTTATCTTCTACAGGAGGCGGGGGTTGCTTGCTGCTGGACGATTGATCAGGAAGGTTCACCCGGTTGTATTGCTCGATCACAGGTGTGGTAATCATGAAGATAATCAGCAGCGAAAAAGCTAAATCAATCAAAGGGGTTACATTTAAATCGGATATAACAGCCAACTTATTTTTTCGGTGAAAGTTTCTAGCCATTATTATGTAAATTCTCTTTCTTGGACAGATAACTTAAATTACTCGGTTTCCAGCTCGATTCGATCTGCAAGATTACTGGCAAAATTTTCAAGCTTGGTCATTTCAGCACGGGTAAATCCAGATAATCCGTTGTAGATAAAAACGATCGGGATAGCTACCAGTAAGGCGGTTACCGTGGTAAGCAAAGCACCCGAGACTCCAGGAGCCAAGTGTTCGATTGTGGCACCACCGGAATCCATTGTGCCAAAAGCATCCATCACACCCCATACTGTGCCAAGAAGACCAAGAAAGGGTGCGCCCGAAACCACGGTAGCAAGCCAGTACATATTTTTTTCGTACCTGTCCTCCAGTTCAGTAACCGCACGGCTTATGGCATTTTCCACATAGTTCATTCGGACCTTACCGTTTTTCGCACCCACTCTGGCCGCCGCCATTGCTCTGGAGCAAACAAGCAAATAAGGGCTACCTCGTCCTTTAAAATTATTATCGTCATAATCCACCATGGTAGCCAATTCGTTAATTCTTTTTTCGTCGCGTGCATTAGCCCGCCGAATATTTTTAAGATCCGAGTATTTACTGATGATAATAGCAAATGCCCCGCAATTGATCAGAACTAAAGCAACAATAACTAATTTACCTGCAAAATTTGAATCAACGAAGTAATCGATAACCCCAGCTTCAGCCAGAATAGGACTAAAATACTCAATCATAACATTCCCATTATTAAATTGTAAACATACACACCCACCCCCTGAAAATTCATTTTAGCCCTTTAAAAATCAATTAAAAAATATCAATTGCTAAAACTATTTCCTGACTAGCGATTAAGTTTGCAGGTTTCGTGAAAGCCTTTTAGGCAAATTTATCCATGCATATAGATCAAAAAGTTATTGATGAAATAAACACCAAGCCCTTCACTTTGGCTTCCCGGAAGGGGGTGGTTGGATTAGATGGCTTTGTGGATAAGATTGTAGCCCCGGTCGAAAAAAGACACGGATTAGGGGACCAATTTGATGCAGTTTCCACCATTTCGGAGATGGGAGCAAAGATTTCTGCCGCAGCTGGAAAAAGTGCAAACATTGAGCTCTTTCCTCGTTTTGAAAAACTTGGGGGCAATGGTCCGATTATGGCAAATGCCATGCTCGCCCTTGGCATGGATATCAGGTACATCGGGGCCCTTGGCTCACCCTTGATTAATCCAGTATTTGAAGAATTTGCCAACAAAACCAAAGCCGTTTCTTTATGCGAACCAGGGATTACCACGGCTCTCGAGTTTAAGGATGGGAAACTCATGCTGGGCAACACCCTTAGCCTGGAAAACATTGATTTTGCTACCATCCTTGAAAAATGCGGGGAAGGTGAATTTCTCGATTTAATCGCCCATGCAGACATAATTTCAGTCGTAAATTGGACGATGATCCCAAAAATGACTGCAGTTCTCGTGGAACTGGTCGATAAGATCCTCCCAAATTTGCCCCCACGGGATACCCGTTCCTTTTTCTTCGACTTGGCGGATCCTGCCAAAAGATCCAGTGCTGATATAAACGAGGTTCTCCAAGTGATTTCACGCTTCCAGGCACACGCTGAAGTAACCCTTGGGTTAAATTACAACGAGGGTCTGCAAGTCTGCGATGTTTTAGGATTGAAAGGTGGATCTAAAAGCGAGGACGACTTAAAGTCCATGGCTACTGAAATTCGTCGAAAACTAGGCATTTCAACCATCGTTCTTCATCCAGTTGAGTCAGCTGCCTGTGCCACCAAAGACGGTGTCTACTGGTGCGAAGGCCCATTTTGCGACAACCCAAAAATAACCACCGGAGCCGGAGATCATTTCAATGCAGGTTTTTGCTCCGCAAGGTTAAGTGGCTTTTCTCCCTTAACATCACTCGCCCTGGCAACCTGTACTTCTGGGCATTATGTCCGTACTGCCCAGAGTCCATCAACCAGTCAGGTGATCGAACTTTTAAAAGCAAACACACAAATCAATTTATGAGTCACGAAAAAGGCCTATTAATCTCCTTTGAAGGATCAGAAGGTTGCGGTAAATCAACCCAAATCCGCCGTATCGCTGATCGCTTGGAAGAAATCGATCATCGCGATGTTATTGTTACCCGGGAACCCGGTGGAACCACCATTGGGGAAGATATCCGACATCTTTTGATGCATGCAGATACTTCCCATAACATGTGTCCTGAAACCGAACTGCTTTTATTCGCAGCCAGCCGGGCACAACTTGTAAGGGAAGTCATTTTTCCGGCGATTGAAGAAGGTAAGATTGTTCTTTGCGATCGCTTTCTAGATTCCACTACGGTTTACCAAGGGGTTGCCCGTCAAATTGCCGACGACCCTGTTACCATGATCAATGAGTTTGCGGTCGGAGAAATCGTCCCCGACCTCACCGTGGTTCTGGATATCCCACCAGAGGTTGGATTCGAAAGAATCAAGCACAGGGTCTCGGATATGCCCGACCGTATGGAGCAGGAAAATATTGAATTTTATGGAAAAGTCCGCAAAGGCTACCTGCACCTGGCAAGAAGTCTTCCTGAACGATTTTTTGTAGTCGATGGAAATATGGAAGCAGACGAAATTGAACTAGAAATTTGGAACGAAATCCACGCTCGCTTTTACTCTCAAGAATAAGGCTTACAGTTAAATTTTTGTGCTCGTGTCTGATTCCAGACCAGATCCGATTCTTGCCCTTAAAAAAAGACTCAAGGAAGGGGCTCTCCATCATGGAATCTTACTTCTTGGCCAAGGTGCATCTGCTACAGAAAATGCTGCTCTTGTACTGGCCCAGGAACTGTTATCCATGGATCAGGAAACTTTGGCACACCCAGATCTTTTTCACTTACGCCCATCCGGAAAAGCAAGAATTATTACGGTTGAGAAAACAAGGGAACTGATCTCAATGATGAACCGGACCTCCAATCAGGGAGGCTCTAAAGTTGCCATTATCCATGAGGCAGACCGTATGAGAAAGGAAGCCGCCAATGCTTTCCTTAAAACTCTCGAAGAACCCCCTCCTGACACTTTCATTCTCTTGACCAGTTCACGTCCCTACTCTCTTCTCGCTACCATTCGCAGTAGGTGCCTCTTGGTAAGATTGCCCAAAGAAGACATTTCCAATTCTGATATAGAGTGGGAAGAGTGGAAAAACGACTACCAAGGATGGATTCTTGCCTTACTTGACCGTGAAAAACTAAAACAAGATCGGGTTTCTCCACTTTTTCAAGCTTACGGGCTTGCGGCATCCCTTTTAGCTTTAATCAACCAGAAGTCCGACATATCTGCCAAAGAAGCCAGGCAGCAATCTGTAAATATGGAGGAGAAAGAAAGAGATGCTCAGGAAGCAGGTTTACGTAAAGGTATCCGTTCTCAAATACTGGCTAAACTGGCAGATGCCACCCGATCAGTCGTGGTCGAACAAGGGAACTTATCACATTTAGGAATCAAGCTCTCAAGGGTCTTACATTGTCTTGAAAAAAATACCGGTCTCATGGAAGTTAATCTCAAGGACGACGCAGCCATGGAAGACTTTTACTTATCGTCCTTGCGTATATGGACAGCCAAATAAGAGGTAAGTCTCTATGAGTACTACTATTTTTCAAAAAATCATTTCAGGGGATATCCCTGCAGATATTTTACATCAGGATGAATTATGTATCGTGATTCGGGATATTGAACCGCAGGCTCCCGTGCACTTCCTTGTCATACCCAAGAAAGTAATCCCTCGGGTTGGGGATGCGGATCAAGAAGATCAACTAATTTTGGGTCATCTATTGTTGATTGCTGGTCAAATAGCCAAACAGGAGGAGCTCTCAGCAGGTTTCCGTGTAGTGATCAATCATGGACAAAATGGAGGAGAAACTGTACCGCACCTGCATGTTCATGTAATGGGCGGAAGGCAAATGAAATGGCCCCCAGGTTGATATCCATGCTCAAATCCCTTCGGTTCTTGTTTGCGGTAAGTTTTATTATATTCGCAAACCAATTATTCTCGGATCGGGCAGAGACTCAGGATGGCTCTATTTTCTATGGTAAAATCATAGAAGCAAAGGATGGTAATTTAACCTTTGAGACGACTTACTCCGGATTGATTCAAATCCCCCTCAAGCATCTCAAGACTCTTTCTTCCTCTGAAAATGTATCGGTTCGCGACGAGAGCAACCAAACCTTTATTGGGCAATCCGTCCCCGTACCTGCCGGTCAATTAAACTTGGTAAATCAGCAAAAAGATCCCTCGCCAAGTATTGCCTTTGCTGAAGTTCAGCACCTCTGGATAGACGGTTCCAAGGATCCTATCGTTTTGCAAAAGGAAATGAATGAGCTCGAGAAACGGATGAAGTGGCAGAACTCCATCGGGTTTGATTGGGTAGGTTCTGCGGGTAATACCGATTCAAGCGGACTGGGTTTGCGTCTCGACAGTGTCTACTCGAACAACCTTCACGAACTGGATTTATTTCTCTCCTACAATACCCAAACCACCAATGGAAAAACGGATACAGATGAGACCAAAGGAGGTGCTGAGTTTGACTCCCTCTTCAGCGATCGGTTTGCTTGGTACCTACGATCGGACTTTGAGCATGACCCCATTGAAAAAATCAACCTCAGAAACACCAGTGCGATTGGGATAAAGTATGACTTAATTGAGGAGGAGAACTATCAATTATCATCCCGTTTAGGAACTGCTTTCAGGTATGTGGAATCCACCGAAAAATCAATTGCTGATCAATCAGATCCCGCCTTCGATCTTGGACTTGAATATTCCCATATCCTTTATCAAAGCTTGGCGGTGGAAAGTGAAGTATCTTTGATACCCAAAGCAAATGACCTCAGCGATTATTTATTTAATCATGATACTGCTTTAAGCTTTCCTATTCTAGTAGAGAATAAATGGAAACTGAGGTCCGGATTATCAGGAACCTATAATTCCTCCCCTCAAGATAACTCTGAGAAAATGGATATGAAGTATTACCTGAGAGTCATCTATGAATTTCAATAGATGAATGGATCAGTTAGACTTAACAAATTCAAAAAAAGATTCAGTTAAATCTGAAAGGTTCTGAGTGAACCCAACGATCTGGGATGAAATAAAAAAGAACAATAAGATGAGAGCTGTATACAACCAAAATCTTGAAAGTTGTTTTTTCAATTTTTAATTACCCCCAAAGAAACCAACCAGTCTTCTGCTCTAGCATGCCAATCGGTCACTGGATGCTTGTTCGATCGTAAACCAAACCCGTGTCCTCCAAAGGGGAAGACATGAAGCTCACTGCCTACCACCCCAGCTTTCTCCAGAGAAAGAAAAGTAAGCACACTGCCTTCAGCAGGTATATGGTCATCCCCGGTATGTGCGAAAAACATTGGTGGACATTCCTTGGTGATTTTTATACTCGGATCGAGGCTCGAAGAGTTACTTTCTGAGATTAAATAAGCTGGATAGAGAAGCAGTACAAAATCGGGCCGGCAGGATAGCTCATCCGCCAGATCGACTGATTCATAGGTACGCTGTTCAAAAGAGGTAGCGGTTCTAACGGCAAGGTTTCCCCCTGCAGAAAACCCAATGACACCAAGTTTGGTCAAGGGCACCTCCCAAGATTTGCCCGCCTCGCGGACCAACCCCATCGCCCGCTGGGCATCCTGCAGCGGAGCGG
>JAYPAW010000004.1:12179-23748 GCA_038123915.1 Opitutales bacterium | reverse complement strand
CAGGACCGGATGAGAGGTCTCTACACCCTAAGTGATATTGAGAGAATCATGGATGAATCAAGTGGACACCTAAAACCGTCCCGCGACTCCAAGTTTCGCTTACTTTGTGGAGCTGCAGTTTCCGTACCCCGTGATGATCAGGGCAATATTGAAAAAGACTCCTTGATTCAACATGTCGGAGAAATGGTAGACCACGGGCTCAACCTTGTGGCAGTATCCACTGCCCATGGGCATACCAAGGGAGTTGGGGATGCGATTCGTTTCCTGCGGGATGCATTTGGTGATCTTCCGCTCATGGCTGGAAATGTGACCACCGGAGAGGGGGTTGAATTTCTGGGCGATGCAGGGGCCAATATTATTAAAATTGGTCAGGGCCCCGGTTCAATTTGCACCACCCGAATCGTTGCTGGGGTGGGAACTCCTCAGATGACCGCACTCTATGCATCTTCTAAATTAAAGAAAAAGGCGGGGGTAACGATTCTGGCAGATGGCGGAATCAATAAGTCAGGAGATATCGTTAAGGCTCTCACTTTGGCCGATGGGGTGATTTGCGGTGGTTTGCTCGCTGGTTGCCGGGAGGCACCCGGTGCAATCATCGAAATTGAAGGAAAGTACTATAAGCAGTACCGTGGGATGGGAAGCCTGGAGGCGATGCGAGATGGCTCCGCAGCCCGATACGGCCACAGCCAAAAAGATTTACGGGGTAAAAGTGCCCCCGAAGGTATCGAAGCCCTTAAGGAGGTATCCGGATCTCTCCGGGAAGTATTGGAGAATTTAGCGGGAGGCGTTCGGGCCGGACTGGGTTATTTGGGTGCACAAGATTTATCCGAACTTCAAAAAAATGCCCGATTTATTCGAGTGACTCCCGCAGGTCAGCGTGAGTCTGCCCCGCATGATGTGGTTGAAATCAAACGAAGCGATTTAAACCGATCCTAATTTTTTCATTTGATGGCTACTTTGGAAAAAAATGTAGAACCCTCCCTAGTTTCTGTAATCGGGATAAGCATGGGGGATGAAGGCAAAGGCCGCGTTGTCCATGAAATCCTTGAGCATCACAAAAGGGTATATAACGAACCCGCCGCTGGCGTAATGAAAGTAAATGGCGGGGCCAATGCTGGTCATACCGCAGCAGGCCTAAAACTGAACCTGCTCCCTTCTGGTGTAGGTGACCCAGAAGTTCCAACCCTTCTTATTGGATCAGGCGTGGTTGCAGATCCCCGAAAATTTCTATGGGAAGCAAAACCTCTCGAAGCCAGGGGATTACAGGTAATGAATCGGTTACTGATCGATGAAAAGTGCCAAATGAGCGACCTGAGTCACCGTTTACTCGACCTGGCTTGGGAAAATTACCGGGTTCATCAATTGGGTATGGAAAGCCGGGGATCTACCGGTCGTGGAATCAGCCCAGCTTATGGAGATGAAACTGGGCAATGGCAAATCTTCTACCAAAGCTTTCTCGAAGATAAAGATGAATTCATTCTTTCGATGAAACAAAGGTGCCAGCGGGCCCTGGACACAATTCGCTGGGTCTGCAAAGTAGACGAAACCACATGGTTTCAGTTTTTTGATACCCTGAGCACAGCGGAGAAGCGTGCCAACCAAGCATCTATTGAAGAGAATATTTTTCCAGAAGAAGAATTCGAATTTCAAAAATTCCTGGGTAATGAACCCTTTACCTTAGACATGGATGCACTGATTGATGTCTATTGGATGGCAGGAAAAGAACTGGAAAACTGCATTGAGGATGGTCGTGATTTCCTCATTGATTCCACTCAAAAAAAGAAACTGGTTGTCGCTGAATTTGGACAAGCCTACTGGCTCGATAAGAGGCATGGATTTACGCCTAATGTGACTGCATCTCACACTACCAGTGCAGAACTCTTTCATTCTGGAGGGATTCCTATACAACCCCTCACTCAAATTGGATGTTGCAAGGCTTACGATACAAAGGTGGGCACCCATCACTTCTTAACCCAGATTGACCACCTCACAGACCCTTGGGGTACAAAGTTGGCAAAATTAGAATTTGGCACATCCACTGGCCGGCAGCGGATGGTGGGCTGGTTTGATGCAGTCGAGAAAGGAAATGCTCTGAGATACGGAGGTTTTGATCAAATTGTGATCAATAAACTGGATGCCCTCACTCTGGATAGCACGGTTCCCACTGAGCTTAAAATTTGCACAGCCTATGAACTTCCGGATGGTAACATTACCCGATCCGTACCCCGGAATGAATCCCTCCGTAAAACCTTGAAGCCTATTTATAAATGCATGCAAGGTTGGACTGAAGACCTACGGGGGATTGCAAATTTTGAGGAACTTCCTGAACAAGCGAAGCAATACATCTCTGAAATGTTCTCCAGTCTGATAGAGGTTGCTTTTCCTAATGGATATGCAGACATAAAATTACCCAAAATTCGATTTATAGGCATTGGGCCGGACCCTGGAGAAATTATTTCAGACCTCCCCTCTCCTGAAGATCTTCTTTCCTACTCCCAAAGTACTCAGCTTTCCGCGGTTTCGTGACCACAAGCCCACCCCGAATCGATGATTTTCGCCAAAGAATTTCGTGGCGTGATGTAGAAAATTCTCAGGATTTAAAGGATCTTTTAAAGGTTTGTATTCGGGAAGATCTTAATCCGAAAAAAGTCCGGCAAGCATGGGAATACGACCTGACCTCTGAGGTCTGTAATTTACAAGGCAGTGGCACTGCCCAGCTGACCTGCCGAGAGCCTCTGATTCTATGTGGTGTTCAACTTGCAGACCTATTAATCGAAACATTTTCATGCGATCAGCTAAAGTTTCAGTCTCACATGGAGGACGGGTCTCAGTGCGAGAAAGGTCAACCCATTGGAACTATTTCCGGTTCAATTAAGCAAATTTTGGCTATTGAGAGAACCCTGCTCAATTTCATCCAAAGATTATCGGGTGTGGCTACAAGTTCTGCTCGATTTGTCTCCATTCTTGAGCCCTATGGAGTGGGTTTATTGGATACAAGGAAAACCACTCCCGGTCATCGTTTACTCGAAAAATATGCTACTTCATGCGGAGGTTCCTTCAATCATCGCATGGGTTTATTTGATCGGGTATTGATCAAGGATAACCACCTAGCTGCTGCGGGCGTGGGTCATGGAGATTCTCTGATGAATTTTCTTAGAGAAGTCAAAAAACGAACCAAAGAAAAATTGGTTGAAGTGGAAATCGACCACCTTTCGCAATTACTCCCCGCTATGGAAGGTGGCGTGGATGCCGTTTTATTGGATAATTTCACCCCCTCAGATGTAGCTCAAGCTGTTGAAATGAGCGAAAATCGGCTGATCCTCGAGGCTAGTGGAGGAATCAACCAGCAAAATATTTCAGAATACGCACAAGCCCGCCCGCACTTCATCTCCTCAGGTGCTCCCGTGCACAATGCAAAATGGATTGATATCGGGCTAGACTGGATCAAGTAGTATGGCTAAATACCCAACTGGAAAAAAGAAGGCATTTTACCCAAAGGGCAAACAAAGCAGTCCAAGAAAGAAGCTGGATCCAAATCTATTTGTATTGAGTTCTTTACTGCAAGCATCCCCCCACTATGTTTCCGGGAATTACTTGGCAGATAGGCTCAAGATGTCGAGAGTCGGCGTTTGGGCAAGGGTAGATAAATTGCGCAAGGCTGGTCTCTCTATTGAGGCAAGCCAGAATCGTGGGTATCGATTGGCAGGTGAACCCGATATATTGGTTCGACCTCTCCTTGAGGCATGGCTGGATCATTGCAAGGTTGAGATTCCATTTCACCTTCTGGAAACCACCGATAGTACAAATTCTGAAGCCGAACGGTTGCTCGCATCTGGGCACGCGGCTCCTTTTGCAGTGTTGAGCCACACACAAAATACTGGACGTGGAAGGCTCGGAAGAAAATGGCACAGCCCCAAAGGAGGTAACCTGTACCTAAGCATCGCACTTCAGCCCAATGTAGAACTGGTGAAGTTTCGGAACTTTACGCTTTGGCAGGGAATTTCAATTGGTAAATTTCTTAAAACCCATACAGGAATTGAGCATCTTCAGGTTAAATGGCCCAACGATTTAATTTGTGAAAACAAAAAATTGGGAGGCATGCTCACAGAAGCCTCGATTGACTGTGATCAGGTAAGATCCATCGTTTTTGGAATTGGACTTAATATCAATTCCTCTCCATCCCAATTTCCTGATGAGATCAAAAACAAATCCACTTCCCTGAAAGAGCTAAGTCAGGCAAACTGGAGAATGCACGAACTCGCGGCCAAAATCATTAAAGTGTGCCTGACAGCCAGTGAGGAATGTTTTGAGGGGGTTGCAGATAAGAAACTTTTTCAGGAATGGGCAGACATGGATTTTCTCGCTGGCAAAAAAGTGAAAATAGAAAACGGGAAAGAATCGTTTCAGGGGAAAGCAAATGGAATAGATGAAAGTGGAGGGCTTTTGATCAAACTTAGAAATGGGAAAGAAAAAGTTCTGCACGCAGGAGATGTAAGCCTTCTTCTATGAGTAGAACGGATACAGTTCCTCCCATTCTCTGCCTTGATATTGGAAACACCACCTGCCGGAGTGGAATTTGGTCAGATGGCAAAATCTCTCAGCAGCAAACTGTTTCAACCAAGGATTTTAAAGAAAACCTACCTAATTGGTTGATGGCATGGAAAAACATTAAACAAATTGCATTTTGTTCAGTGGTACCAGACGCTGAGAAACTTCTTATGTGCCATCTGGAGTCCGATAACCACAAAACCTTCCGATTAACTGCACTGAATCAATCTGGTCTTCCCGTGCAATATCCTAAGGCTGAAGAAATTGGCTCGGATCGAATTGCAAACTCCTATGCCGTTTATCAAAAATATAAACTCCCAGCTGTGGTGATAGATTTGGGCACGGCAACGACATTTGATGTGGTTACAAAATCTGGCGGTTATAGAGGGGGTGTTATCTTACCTGGGCCACAAGGCATGCTTGATTATTTGGGCAGCAAAACAGCACTTCTGCCAAAAATCGAACTTGCAACAGCATCCCGCGATTGCAGGGTGATTGGTCAAGATACCCGAACTGCATTGATGAGTGGGATTCTACATGGATATCTTCCGATGCTCCATGGGATCCTGGAAGCAATCAAAGTGGAATTGGGAAAAGAAGGTGAAACCATTCAATCTGTTATACAAACGGGGGGAGAATCAAAAAACTTCCTCATTGAGGGAGCCATAATCGATTCAACTCTAACACTGGATGGACTTGCCCTCGCCTGCCTTGCGGACCAAGCTAATCAGTAATTCCCATGAGTGCTGAAGCCAAGCCATTCCCCATCGTAGATGTTATAAACTTGAGAAAGAGATATGGTTTAGTGCAAGCACTCAAGGGTATCAGTTTCTCTATTGGCAAAGGAGAAATTGTCGGCTTCCTTGGCCCCAATGGTGCTGGGAAAAGCACTACCCTTCGTATCCTTTCTGGTCTCATACCTGCAGACTCAGGAGAAGCCAAGGTATGCGGAGTCGACCTTGCGGAAGAAGAAGGAGAGGTACGCAAACACATTGGATTTCTAGCTGAAAACAACCCACTACCTGAAGACCTTCGAGTGATTGAATATCTTAAGTTTCGTGCAAATTTAAAAGGATTAGAGGGAAGCAGAAAGAGAGAAAGAATTCGAATGGTCCTTGATACCTGCGACCTTGAGAGACGGGTGTCAGAAAGAAAAATTGGTAACTTATCCAAGGGATACCGTCAAAGGGTTGGAATTGCAGACGCATTACTTGCTGAACCAAGACTCGTAATTCTGGATGAGCCCACGATTGGCCTGGATCCGAGGCAGTCTGCGATTACCAGAAAGATGATGGAACGATTAAGGGGTGAGGTGTCTTTCCTTTTATCCAGCCACATACTTTCGGAAGTTGAAGCATGTTGTGACCGCATGATCATTCTTAGTCACGGGCAGATTGTTGCTGAAGGAACGATGAATGAGTTGCAAAATATGTTCATCAACAAAACGATTTTTGAAATCGTTTCTCCCAATACAAGGATTGAGTTACATCGGGTGATTCGTCAGATCGACCCATCTTGCGAATTAATCTCAGATGATTCAGTTGATGTTTCCCGAAAGAACCGGTTTACATTTTCCACGGCTCAAGGAGAAGAAAAAGCAGAAGAGATTTTGAGGGAATTGATTAAAGACGAACAGCTGAGTATCTCTGAGTTCCAAATATCAAGACCAGACCTTGAGACGATTTTTTTACGGGCAACAAAAAAGAATTGGGAAGAGCAGGACTATCTGGGCCGTAAAAAGAAAATGAACCAGCAAGCAACTCAGGTTGGCTAGCCTTGGATTGGGTATGAACGGTTACTGGCACATTCTCAGGCATGAACTCTTTAGCCTGTTCATTTCTCCGTCCACATATGTGGCTAGTTTTTATTTTTTGTCTCTTCTTGGAATTGGGTTTCGTTTTTTCATCCAAGGATTTGCTCAAACGGATTGGATTTTGCCTCCGCTCTCCTCGCTGGTTGTGGGCTTAACTTTTGGCTCACCAGCTTTGGTGCCTTTTCTGACTATGCGTTCTTTTGCCGAAGAAAGAAGACTTGGCACTTTGGAGACTCTTATGTCCGCTCCAGTTGGATCATTTGGCTTGGTATTAGGCAAATGGATGGCATCGCTTCTCTTCTTCCTGCTTATCTCTTTATTAGCCCTGTGTTTTCCGATTCTTCTTTGGTATGCCTTTCCATCCCAGGCGATCAACCTGGGATTTGATCAAATCGAGCATTGGCTTGGAGGCTTCATTTTCCTTGGTACTTTTGGGGCTAGCTTTACAGCCGTGGGAATCTTTGCCAGTTCGGTAACGAAAAACCAAATGGTTGCCGGCATGCTTACCTTTACCCTTCTTACTTTATATTTAGCTGTGATGGCCTTTTCTTTTGGAGAGTATCGTGATGGCTCTCTCTCTGCAGGGCTGAATGAATTTTGGAGCGTATGTATGGGATCCCTCAATCAAGGTCTGAACAAAGCTCAGCACTTTGCTGTCGGGATCATCGATTGGTCGACCATACTCCACCAAGCAGTGATTGCCTTATTCTTTTTGTGTTTGGCCACCCTTAAGATTGAAAGGCTCAAACATTAGATGATGGACTTTAAACATGCGAAAAGAAACCGCAAACTGGACCGCTGGGTTGTGGTCTCGCTTTTATTTACTTTTTCCATGGGTTTGAATTTTCTTATCTCTCAAATAAACGCTCAAATTGATTTATCACCTGATAAAAAATTTAGCCTTTCCAGAGAGAGCCTCGCCTTACTCAATCGAATGGAACAACCAGTCGATTTAATTGTTACCATAACTGACAACGCTGGCATGCCTAAAATTATTCAAAGATTTATGCATGACCTGGATCTTCTCATGGACTCATTGGAGCGTGCAGACACCCCTCAACCCATCCGTATTCATCGGGTCGATGTTCTTTCTCCCAGAAAAAAAGTAGATATTCTGGACAAATACAAAGTCACGCAATCCAATCTCATTGTTGTTGCATCCGAACAAAACGGGCCGCAAATTATTTTTCGGTATAAGGATGAACAAGGAGTGAATCCCTACGATGCCACCCAGGCATTCCGTTCCGCCGAGTCC
Source organism: Opitutales bacterium (assembly GCA_038123915.1). GTDB lineage: Bacteria > Verrucomicrobiota > Verrucomicrobiia > Opitutales > Seribacteraceae > Chordibacter. The sequence goes on along the minus strand of JAYPAW010000004.1, from coordinate 16,132 downwards.
ATTGCGAGGCAAGCCATTTGGGAAGCAGGGTTTTATTCTGACTGGAAGGAAGTTGGAAATGGAATCCTAGAACCTGGAATATTCCGGGGAGAAGAGACCTTAGTTCGAGCCATCCTCGATCTATCAATTCCATCCCGCAAAAGAAAAACGATTTACTTTACCAGAGGACATGGAGAGAGCAGCCCGGAGGACATCGACCCAACCAATGGAAATTCCGTCCTGAGAGGATTAATAGAAGACAGAAACATTGGAGTCTCTTCGATCGACCTAGGAACGATCGATAGAATGCCCAATGATGCCCTAGGCTTGGTCGTATGCGGGCCTAAGGGCGTATTTCAAGACAAAGAAATCGCATTAATCAGAAACTTTTTAAACCTAGAAAAAGGCACACTTCTTATTGCGTTGGACCCAGTGGAGGAAACTGGGATGACCGATCGCCCTGCATTGGGTTTAAGGCCATTACTTAAAGAGTGGGGTATTCGCTGTCACGACATGTTAATTTATGACCCTAAAAGGGAAAACTTCGACCTATTTTCAGGCTCTTATTTTTTAAGAACTTATCAAAGAAATGCGTCCCATCCTTTGATCAAAAACCTTATGAATGAAGGGTTCTCCATTCTATCGGACAGGTGTCGACCCGTTGAAATAGAAAATAATCCGGAGAGTCCTTTTTTATCGGAGGAACTAATCTTTTCATCTCGAGACTCATGGGCCTTATCGAACTGGACGGCTCGTAGTATTCCTCCAGAAAAAAATCCATTGCTCGATCTTAGCGGACCAGTTCCGATTCTCGCAGTTTCTGTACCGAACCCCCAAAGGGAGATGGAAGCGGGCCTCGCATCTGCAGGTAAGCTTATTGTTCTTGGTTCTTCCAAAATCGTGTCGAATGAGAAATTAAGATCGGGAGCTGGCAATCAAGCATTAGCCCGAAATATTATTTATTGGATGGATGAAAATAATGATATGCTCGATGTTCCGCCTAGGATCGTACAATCTTACAGCATTTCCATGTCCGATGAACAATTCGATCTGCTTATTTACTACTTCGCAAGTATACCTGCTGGAGTTCTATTACTCGGACTCTTTGTTGGTTGGTTGAGAAAGGAACTTTAAATCTATGCTTAAAAGTCGAACATTCCTTCTCTTGCTAGCGAACATCCTACTGGGGTTGTTTATTTTTCTTAATGTAAAAAAAGATCAAGCTCCAGGTTCAGAAATCAAATCTCGAATGATGGAAATGACCGCGGTCTTGAACAAGATTGAGGTTATCCAACCAAAATCGGACCAAAGAATCGTTTTCAATAAAAATAAGGATGAGTGGGAAATTGAACGCCCCATATCTTGGCCAGTCGAACCCATCTCCATCGCAAATTTAATTTCCAAGCTTTCCCATCTTAACCCTACTTATATTTGCGGGATAGAGGACTTAGACGAAAAAGGTGAGATTCCCACAGATTATGGCTTCGACCTAAACGCATCCAGCTTCATTCTTTCAAGCGAAAGTTCCGTGATCAAAATTACCCTTGGCGATCCTACGCGAGACAAAAACGACCGATACTTACTGATAACTGACTCCGAGTCCGAGAGTATTTGGAAAGGTCCAAAGCAAATTGATCAATTAATCACCAGACCGATTCTTGAGTGGGCTAAATTAGACTTTTTGGATTTCCCCATCTATGCAATTGATGAATTGGTGGTCAAAAACTACAGCGATGGTCAAGTCAGTAGCTCCGTATCCATATCCAAAGCACAAGATCAATGGAACTTCAAATCCCCCTTTCAGAGCCCTGCAAATGAAAATGAAGTTTCATCCCTGTTACATAAACTTGTTTCTACAAATTTAATTGGTTTCGCCAAGAATGATGAAGACCATAACCTTACGACCCAATATGAATTGAACCTTCTAGCACTTGGCGAGTGGCACCAATTCGAATTTCTAAATTACGAAAGAGCTGACCAAAGTTTCCTCTTAGTGAAATCTAACCTTCACCAAACCCCCTTTTACATTTCTAATGATTTCGCTGATAATCTTGAAAACTTAGGTGCTAAACTCCGAGAAAAAAGACTATTCTCTCTAAATTTAGATAATGTACGCAGAATAAAATTGGTAGAATCCAATCAATCATTAACTTTGCGAAGTACCGATTCAAAAGCGTGGATAGGCTTGGAAAATGAAGGTAAGGAAGCGTTCTCCTTCACTGCAGATTCTGAGCTCATTCGAGAGTTAGTTCATAACCTAAACACCCTAGAGGCCAGTAGTTTTGTTCTTTTTAACCCATCCCCGGACGACTTAAGGGAACAGGGATTAGATAATCCGACCTACTCCCTTGAAATAGAAATGGATGACAGCACACGCAAAACTTTGTTTGCCAGTAAATTAAATTCAGAGACCTCATTATGGAACACCTATGTCAGTGAACATGCCTTCGTTTGCCTCGTCGAAAACCAATGGGATCAGATCATTTCCACGCAAGCTATAGATTACAAAGACCGCAGGTTATTACCGATCGAATACCAGACTGATCAAATTATAATAAAATCCTTACAAGACGAAAGTATATCCTATTCTCTAACCCTAGATTCCGATGGTGAATCTTATCAAAGGTTGATCGATTTTCAGGCAGAAAGTTACATCGATCTATCCTACAACAATGAGGGAATCTGGCATAACGGAGATTGGCTGCCATGGAAGTATTCCTTACAATTCATTCCGTCTGATACCAATGGCTTCCAACCCATTGAGTTTCAATTAACCGATCGTATTGGAGGTACAAAGTGGTTTGCTGGCTCAGAAGAATTGGGCTTAGTCGCTAACCTCCCGATTACGATCATTGATGAACTCGCAAATGGGATGTCTGCTCAAGATTTAGACCCCTAATGTAAAAAGCTTCGCAATGAAGCCTGACCAAGCATACCAATCCCTAGCCAAGGCAAAAAGTAAAATTGGGCTGATTTTATTTCTCTGCCTGCTTGCCCAAATCTTTTATTACTCTCTTAGTACTTTTAGAATCTCTCTTCCCAGCCGTATTGTGGAAGCGGTTATCGATTCTTTTTTACCCGAAGAACTCGCAGTTAAAGTAAGTTCACCTCGAATCATCGGTCTACGGAAAGTCGAATTTGGTTCTTTTAATTTATGGTTTCAGCAAACCAACCTACTTCAACTCAATGACCTTTCTATTTCTCTAAATCCATTTTTTGAAACGCAATTCCTTCCTTCTATTATTGAGGGCGTTGCATTATCTGGTGCGCATATTTTACCCTCTGCAAACCAAAGAAATGACTTGGAGTTCTCGGAACTTCTCATCGAACAAAAGCCCAAAAAGAATTTATTTTTTGTTAGATCAAAGATTGGCTTTGGCCCGATTCAAACAAACTTCATCTTTCACTCCAAAGATCTTCCGAAAATTATAGAACAAACACTTACTCCAAAAAACAAAGATCCGATAGATTTTGCACAGCTTGTGCAAAAAATAATTTTGGTAAGAGACAATATAACAGATTGGACCCAACATCTCCCTCCAATCAACCTGAATATTGTGGGGGCCAATGACGAACTGTCTGCCAGATTTCACATCAAGCAAATTGCAAACGAAGTGAAGAATTTACCTTACATTCAAAATTTTTCTGGCATCGCATCCTTCGATCTGATTTCCGCAAGCAAACCTTTTCTGGAATGCAAAACACTGGCCATTGCGGATCAAATGACTCTTCTTACCGAGACTTCAAGCTTTCGGTTGAATAATCTAAAATTTGGTAGTGAGGGAAGATATTTCCTGAATGATTCAATCTTCTTAAACAAAAACTCTTCCCTTTCATTTAGGAGCTTAGAAACTAATGGTAGATTAGTAGGTAAAACCCCACCCATTTCACTGCATTCTTACGACGATCAGAGAGGACAAAAGCTTCAATGTTTTTCTGAAAGTAATGGAACTAGAATTTCTCTTAGTTTTCTC
>JAYPAW010000004.1:0-12079 GCA_038123915.1 Opitutales bacterium | reverse complement strand
AAAGCTTCAATGTTTTTCTGAAAGTAATGGAACTAGAATTTCTCTTAGTTTTCTCAAAAAGAATGATCAATGGCGGGGGAGTGGATTTCTGGACCTAAGTCCAATATCAAATGACTTTCAGGTCAAATTGCCCCAAGGTGATCTTAAAATTTTAAAGGGAGAACATCTTGCTTTAAGACTCTATGCAAACCCAACACCGATCATTACTGATTCCCCGGTTCAATTTTCCATTAAGGCGGATGAATTTTCTGCCTTAGAAACTCCTGCTGGCGACTTTTTTATCAAAGGAGAAGTTGCTCATAATTTCTCTATTTTCATTCATCATGCCTATGGAAAGCTTGGTCTTAGCGAGGTCACTGGAACTTACTATCAAAAATGGCAACCTGCGGAATACAGGTTTCTCGTAGAAGGGACATGCCATCCTCCAGACATTAATAACTGGCTTGGAGTGTGGTGGTCTCCAATTTGGAAAGATTTCTCATTTAGTGAGGAAATTCCAAAAGGAAATTTCTCAATTCATGGAATTTGGGGAGGAGAACCTGGCAATTCGGTAACAATCGGAGAGATAAAAACAAAAAAGTTAGGCTACAGAAATTTTCCATTACAAAACTCTTTAGTAAATATCTTTGTGGATGGTAAATCGACCCGACTGGATGCCCAAAATATAACACATAGCCAAGGTACAGTCCAAGGCTCATTAGTGTTTCCAAGGTCATTAGAAAAAAGCAGTACTCTTTTGTCTTTTGGGATTAAAGGTGAGTTTCCATTAAATGAAGGGAAAAGCATTTTCGGTAAAGAAGTCCAAGACGCTTTAACGGACTTCAATGTAACCTCCCTATTTTGCTCAGGAAATGGAACTATTCGTAAAGAGGAATTGCCAAGTACTGATAAAAATAATTCTCAATTTGAATTATATTTATCCGCAGATGAGCCCTTCTCCTACGCCGGTTTGAATTTCGATTATGCTCAAGGTTATCTAAAACAAGAAGATGGATTAATCCGGGCAGATTTTGATGACTTTGGAATTAATGAAGGCACCGGTAGCTTATTCATATCAGAAACCTCAGTGAGTTCTGATCATGTAGCAGTCTCATTAGATCTTAAAAATGCTGACAGAAATAATTTCTTCGAAAATCTCACCCAAGCTTCTCGTGCCAAGAGTAAGGATCAGGGTTTGAATACAAAACTGATAAACGCAAAAACCAAGGAGGATGGAGAGACAGGTGGTAAAATTAGTTTTTCGATTAAGGCAGAGGGTCCTATCTCCGATCTGAAGCATTTTGAGGGAACCGGAAATGCACAAATACACGATGTGGATATTGGATCGATTCATATCCTTGGTGGGATTAGAAATAAATTAGGAGCCTTCAATATTCCCCTGCCCTCAGATGCACTCAATTTCAATAAGTTAGAAGCACCCTTCAAATTGGAATATGATCGGATTTCATTTGATCAGGCAACCCTCTCAGGCCCGTTATCTAAATTTACTGCCAACGGGGTGGTCGACTGGGTGGATGAGCAGGTGGACCTTTTGGCCAGGTTCCAAGTAGCTGGAAATCTAAATATTCCCATCCTGAAACAAATTGTTAATTTAGCAGATCCACTTTCCAAATTGAGTAAACTGAAAATTCAAGGACATTGGGATGATCCTGACTGGTCTATTTATCTGGGAGCAAATCCCCTATCACCCTAAATCGATTACTTTTGCTTGTTCCTTCAAAAACAAGCGTTGCAAGTAGAGATAAATCGGCTTTGATAAGGTTTCATGTTAATTTTCAAATTGGGAGGACAGTAGGTTGGACTTAAGTGAATTAAAAGGAATTGTATCAATAATGCAGAAATCTGATCTCACTGAACTAGAGATCGAACTCAAAGACTTAAAACTAAGGATGGCAAGACCCGGTGCCGGAGCAGTTATGCAAAGAGAGGTGGTTGTTCAGTCTCAGCCGAGTACCGTAGGTGTTCCACCACAAGCTGCACCCAATCCTGCAACCCCATCAGCACCATCCAAAAGTGATGATTCGAAATCTTTTCCTTCCCCTATGGTTGGTACCTTTTACCGCAGACCATCGCCAGAGGATCCTGAGTTTGTCAAAGTTGGGGATAAAGTGAAAAAAGGAGATGTACTTTGCATCATCGAGGCCATGAAAGTCATGAATGAAATTCAATCAGATTTTTCAGGTGAGATTGTTGAAACTTTGATTGAGGATGGGGTAAGCGTAGAGTTTGGCCAACCTCTGTTCAAAATTCGCCCGGCTTAGTTCTAATGATTCGTAAGATCCTCATCGCAAATAGGGGAGAAATCGCTCTTCGAATCGTCCGTGCTTGCCGTGAACTTGGCATACAAACCCTCGCGGTCTACTCCGAAGCTGATGAGCAATCCCTCCATGTACAGTTAGCAGACGAGGCGATATGTATTGGCCCAGCGATGGGTTCAGAAAGTTATTTACGGGCAGACCGCATCTTAAGTGCAGCAGAAATTGCGGATGTAGATGCCATTCATCCGGGTTATGGTTTCCTTTCAGAAAATGCTGAATTTGCTGAACAATGTGCCTCCTGCAACATCAATTTTATAGGTCCAAAAGCTGAAACTATCGGCAAAATGGGAGACAAAGCAATGGCGCGCGAAACCGTCAGTAAAAATGGCGTGCCCATTATCCCAGGAAGTGATGGTCCCATTGAAGACGAGAAAGAAGCGATCAAAGTTGCTCAAAAGATAGGCTTTCCCGTTATCATCAAAGCAGTGGCCGGCGGAGGTGGCAGAGGCATGCGAATCGCCCACAATGCGGTGAGTTTTGCGAAAGAATTTCAAGCTGCCCGCTTGGAAGCAACCAAGGCATTTGGGAATGGAGCTCTCTATGTTGAAAAATACCTTGAAGATCCCCGGCATATCGAGTTTCAAGTTCTTGCAGACAAACACGGAAATGTGATTCATCTTGGAGAGCGTGACTGTTCGGTGCAAAGGCGGCATCAAAAGGTCATTGAAGAGGCCCCCTCCCCCTTCCTGGACAAGAACCTTCGTGCTCGTATGGGCAAAGCCGCGATTAAAGCGACTCAGGCGGCAGACTATGTAAATGCTGGAACTATTGAATTCTTAGTGGATGCGAAAGGAAATTTCTATTTCATTGAAATGAATACTAGAATTCAGGTCGAGCATGCAGTTACTGAGGAAGTGACTGGTATCGACCTGATCAAGGAACAAATTAACATAGCTTCTGGCAACCGGTTAAGTATCTCACAAAAAGAAGTTTCGTATAACAAGCATGCGATTGAGTGCAGGATTTGTGCAGAAAACCCTGCAAATGGATTTACCCCATCTCCTGGAACCATCGGATTATACTATGCACCAGGTGGGCATGGGGTAAGAGTCGATTCTCATGTGTATGGAGGATACACCGTCTCTCCTTACTACGATAGCATGATCGCAAAGCTGGTTACCTATGGCAGTACTCGTAAAATCGCACTCGACAGAATGTACCGTGCACTTAGTGAGTACATCATCCGCGGTATCGATACGAATATCGAATTCCTGAAAGCTATCATTCTTGATCCTGGTTTCCGCCAAGGAGAAGCAACGACTTCTTATGTCGGAGAATTTTTAGCTCGTGCCCCAAAGGATGTGTTTAAGAAAACTCAATAAGGTTATTAAGTATGACAAAAAAGAAAGTAAATTCTGATTCTGAAGATAGCATTCCTACCTTCTCTGAAGAGAGTGGCAGCTTAGGTACGATTCGTATAAACCACAGTGTTGTGGCTGGAATTGTCCGTCTGGCCACCCAGAGTGTAAAAGGTGTCATCAATGTCGGTGGAGCTGGGGTAGTCGAAGGCCTAACAGATTTTTTTGCCAAAAAAGAATCCGAGCGCGGGGTTTCGGTAAGCGAACAAGAAGATGGCACATATAAAATTGAAGTCCGTGTCGTTTTGAGATTTGGAGTAGACCTGGCCAAAACTGGAGCCACCATTCAAGAAGCCATTCGGGACCAAATTTTATCTATGACCGGGAATCATGCCTCCGTGATTGATGTTGTAATTGACGACATTAAGCAGGAGTCTCTTGACCGAGACGAGGACGAAGACACTTGGTCTGGACCAGACGCTGATTAGCTTTTGTTATGCTTTCGCAAATTCAAGACTATCTGAGTCTTGATGCCAAACAGGCCATCTCCTCTCCCCTGCTCTGGTACGGTTTGGGCATTGTTTTTTTCCTGCTTTTATTATGGAAATTAATCCGTTCCTCCCAACCTCAGTTAGTATCAGTTTTTACGGACGATGAAGGAGCCGTCAAAATTACTCCTCAAGCCTTGAGGGAACTCGTTCGAAAATCTTGTGCTGACCTGCCAGGCGTTCATTCTCCATCCACCAAAATATTTACCAAGTCTAATCAAGTTAGACTCCTCGTAAAATTAGAAGTAGAACCAGGTTCTCAGGTTAAACTGATTAGGTCTCAGCTTAACCAAAAATTAGAACAGGTAATGGTAGAAAACTTAAATTTCTCAAATTTCGGAGGAATCGATATTGTAATCAAAGGTTTTCAAGATGCGAAAGCATAAGAAAACCCGACTCAAATTTCTAGTTTAGTTTCAACTACGGGCTCTTCGTAGCGGAGCTAATCCAAACTCGATTGGAACCTTATGGTTACGAAGCAAAGCATGCCAACCGCAATCATTTCTGGACTGCCAATGATCATAACTGATCAATGCAGTACCCATAGGTTTCTCATGCAAGGGGGAGAATCCCCCAGATAATACCAACCCCACCTCTTCATCTGCAGGGTTCAAAATTGGGCATCCCTCCCGGGGAATCCTGCGGTCGCTTGCAATAAAATATCCGACCCGATGAGAGGGCTGAGATTTTTTCTCTGTTAGTAAAGCTTGCTTCCCACAAAACTCATCTTTTTCCCATCCAACCGCCCAGGCTAATCCTGCTTGGACAGGAGAAATTGAAAGGGAAAGCTCATGACCATAAAGAGGAAACCCGGCTTCCAAACGCAAACTGTCTCGAGCGGCCAAACCAATCATGGGCACGCCTAATGCATCAAAGGCATCCAACCATTCATTGAGTCCACTCAAGCTCGTGTAAATCTCGAAACCGTCCTCTCCAGTATAACCAGTTCTCGCAAGGATCGAAGTATCTCCTAGCCACGATCCCTCCCAAAAATGCATTTTGGCAAGGGATGAGAGGTTTTGACCGATCACATCGTTCAAGACCCTTTCAGCATGTGGACCTTGCAAGGCAAGTTGACCAAAGGAAGAGGACAGATTGATCACTTCGCATTTAAATTGAGAGGATCGCTCCGATAAGACTTGGAAATCATTCTCCACATTGGAAGCATTGACGCACAGCAGGAAGCACTGTTCGGATCTACGATAAACAATCAAATCATCTAAGGTTCCACCATCCTCCTGGCATAAAATCGTATACTGAGCTTGCCCGATCTTACATTTCTCGATGTCGTTGGTGAGGGCGTAATTCAAAAACTCGACTGACTGTGGACCCGTCACTTCAATCTCTCCCATATGAGAAACATCAAACAGACCAACAGACTCCCGAACAGAAAGGTGTTCGCTTAAAGAACTACCGTAAGAAACCGGCATATTCCAGCCAGCGAAAGCGGTGAATTTGGCTCCTTTCGCCAAATGAAATTCATGTGAAGTTAATTTTTTTAGATCAGACATTTTCAAAGCTTGCCAAAACTGGCTTACAAGTTGTTTGTAATAAAAAGATGACTCATCGCTCTGTCAAAGGACAAGAATTGATTTTTGAATGATCACCCAATTAGTTATCGCAGTTGCCTTAACGATTGGTGTTTCTGCCCTGTGCTCGATCCTGGAAGCAATGGTCTTGAGCGTTACGACCGCCGAAATTGAAAGCTTCAAAAAACGGTCTCCCAAAAGAGGAAAGATCCTTGAGAAATACAGGGTGGAAATCGATGAAACTAGCTCCGCTATTCTCAGCCTTAATACAATTGCCAATACGCTGGGAGCAACCCTTGCGGGGGGATTGGCTGAAAAAGCCCTCGGCGGTGGAAGCAATTCCATCCTGATTTTTGCCGGTGGTATGACCTTGGGCATTCTTTTCTTTTCAGAAATTCTCCCCAAGAACCTAACTGTAATTTACCGGAGTGAAATGCTTGGCTTTTTGGTTGCACCACTCGTTTTGGTTAGGGTTTTAATGTCCCCATTTTCCAAAATCTGTAAATTCACTATGCGTGCCATGGTTCCTCCGAAGGAAAAATCATCAGAGAAAGATGAAGAGGAAATTATTCTCCTCGCCAAAAAGGGGGCCAAGGAAGGAACTCTCTCATCAGATGAAAGTGACTGGGTAACCAATGCCTTAAAACTGGATGGAGTTAAAGTCAGTGAAATCATGACACCAAGAACCGTAATGCTCGCATTGGATGAAAATATCACAGTGAGAGAGGCTTTTGACAAATATCCAAATGTTCCATTCGCCCGTATTCCTGTTTATGCTGATAATATTGATCACATCACCGGCATTGTTCGCAGGAGAGATTTACACAATGCGATGGTTGAAGATCATTCTGGGGCGATTCTTAAAGACTTGGCTCTTCACCCATTATTTATCCCAGAAAATGCCAGTGCGGACAAAGCTCTTCAACTTTTACTTTCGGAACATTCTCAGCTATCCATTGCAGTGGATGAGTTTGGCTCGGTGGCTGGCGTTTTAGCAATGGAAGATATCATCGAAAGCATCTTGGGGCAGGAAATTTTTGAGCACGATGATCTTGCCGTTGATATGAGAGAACTGGCTAAACGCAGACACAATTTGAAGACTGCACAAAATCTATAACTTTATATTCTAACTCTCCTATTTATGTTGGAATTATTTGTTTCGCCTTGGGTTCATAACCTTAGCCCTTTTTTATGGAAATTCCCTGATTCTTGGGGAAATTGGGGCCCAGGTGGAATCCGTTGGTATGGTCTATCATACTTAGCTGGTTTTGTGACCGCTTATTACCTCCTCCTACTTGCCCATAAAAAGCAACGAAGCCCATACGATAAGGAACAAATCCTAAATTTAATGACCTTTCAAATCCTTGGTGTTTTGCTTGGTGGAAGAATTGGATTTGCCCTTCTGTACAGAACAGAGGAACTCCTGATTGACCCATTGATGATTTTCTATGTTTGGCAAGGTGGCATGGCCAGTCATGGTGGTTTCATCGGTGTTATTATTGCCACATTTTGGTATACTCGAAAATCTCATCAGTCCTTTTGGCCAGTTGCAGACTTAATCGCAACTATTGTGCCTCCTGGCTTATTCTTTGGAAGATTGGCTAATTTTATAAATGGTGAACTGTGGGGAAGAACAACTGAAGTATCGTGGGGAGTCCTATTCCCGAAAGCACCAGATTTCGTGCTAGGGATCGCTCGACACCCTTCCCAAATTTATGCGGCTTTATTGGAAGGGTTACTTGTATTTCTTGTCGTGCAACTAAGGTTTTGGAGAACTAACCTGTACCAAAGCAAGCCTGGGCGAATTGGAGGAGAATTTTTAATCATATATGCGATTGCCCGTATTTTGGGCGAATTTTTTCGGGAACCAGACGCATCTCTGATTATGGGGATGTCGAGAGGTCAGTTTTATTCAATTGGGCTTCTTATAGGTGGTATAATTGTAGTCTATTGGGCTGAAAAAAGAGCAAATTCAGCAAATTAAATTTTATTTTGAGCAAAAGTTTTTCCCACCTTATTCACAATGTGAATGGTTTCTCTTTGACAGATAATAGAAATCCGAAAGAAATCATTGGTAAAGTTTCACATTGCACATGATCAGTAATCTTTTTGGCTTCCTATCCAATGACATTGGAATAGACCTTGGCACCGCCAACACTCTTGTTTTTGTCAAGGACCGTGGAATCGTGCTTCGTGAACCCAGTGTTGTGGCTCGATACAAAACGAGTAAGAAAGTGTGTGCGGTTGGATCTGAAGCTAAGCGTATGCTTGGCCGGACTCCGGGAACCATTGAAGCCCTCAGACCCATGAAGGACGGGGTGATCGCAGATTTTGAAATTTCTGAAGCCATGCTTCGCTACTTCATTGAAAAAGTAGACAAAAGAAAGCTTGTGCCCCCACGAGTGGTGATTGCAGTTCCTTCTGGGATAACTGCGGTGGAAAAGAGAGCCGTAAAGGATTCGGCCATCCGGGCAGGTGCGAGAGAAGTACTTTTACTTGGTGAACCTATGGCGGCTTCAATTGGTGCAGGTTTACCCATTCACGATGAATATGCCAATATGATCGTGGATATTGGCGGGGGTACCACGGAAGTTGCAATCATTTCAATTTCCGGAGTTTCCTTTCAACGAAGCATAAGGGTTGGCGGAGACGAATTGGATGAAGCCATTGTGGCTTACATGAAAAGAGCCTATGGATTGTTGATCGGGGAAAGAACAGCGGAAGAAATCAAGTTCTCTATCGGATCTGCTTCTCCCCTCGATTCGGGTGAATTAAGCATGGATGTAAGAGGTCGAGATTCAACTGCTGGTTTACCCAAAACCATTCACATCACTTCACAAGAGATTCGAGAAGAAGCTCTCAAAGAAGTTGTTCAACAAATCGTTGATTTGGTTAAAAACGCTTTGGATCGTTGCCAACCTGAACATTCCGCAGACTTGATCGACCGGGGTGTTGTACTCGCTGGAGGCGGTGCTTTAATTCGTGGATTAGATCAAGTAATTAGCGATGCAACTGGTTTGACTGTGATCCAAGCTGAAGATCCTCTCAGTTGCGTAGCAAATGGTACGGGAGAATTTTTAAATCTTCTTGATTCTTTAAGCCGGGAACAGATCGATCGTCTGGTAACCCAATAATCTTTAGCCTTGGCTGCTCCGCAGGACAGGCCCAAGTTCGGACCCTTTTTAGCTTTAGGTTGCTTCCTATTGGCTTTTATTGGTTTACCCTCTGGTTGGAAAGCCCTCACTCGCTCAGCGTTCCATGAATTTGAGGCTCCATTATGGGAAATTACATCCCGGATCTCAGACCTCACTGATTACTGGGGACACCAATCTGATTCTAAAAAAACGCTGATTTCAAAAAATCGAGACCTTTCCAGGATTCGATCCGACTGGGAGTTGCAAGAATCGTTTAAAGAAAAGTGGGAAAGTGAGATTGCAAAGCTCAATGGATTGCACGCACAAGTGGAAGCCCTTCGAGAAAAAATAGGATTGGATAAAGAAATATCTTTCTCCCCAATCCTATCCAGGGTTACCCGACGTAATCTAAATTCCTGGTGGCAAGAATTATCGCTGAGAAAAGGCTCCAACCAAGGCATCGTAAATGGCTCCGGTGTTATTTTTTCAAAGGGGGTTATGGGACGGATTTATCAAACAGGCTTAAACTCATCCAAAGTTCAATTAGCCACTAACCCCAATTTTCGAATTGTGGCTCATTTCCAGGGGGATGACCGACCCGTAACTTTTCAGGGAAATGGGATTCTAGTCGGAGGCCAACCCCTAGGTAATGTGTGGGATGTTCCTCATGATATACAGATAGAAAAAGGGAAAAGTCTTCTTCTGGAAACGTCTTCCTTAGGAGGAACATTCCCTGGAGGTCTACCTATTGGTCTGGTCACTTCTCTGGAAGAAAGTGGCGATGGCTTGTTTAAAAATGGCTCAGTACTTTTACCCCTGGATATAGGCAAGGTTTCTGAAGTTACCATTCTGGGCTCAAAATAGGTTTGGGGAAGCGAGCCTTGATGAACAACCAAAACCGAATTCTTTTATCCCTGACCCTATCGAATCTTGTGCTGATTGGGTGTATCGCTTTGGTGAATTCACTTATAAATCCCTACGGATTCTTTCTTTATCTACCGGGATTGCTCTGTATACCCCAGTATCAATGGCTGGACCCTTACCGAGGTCTAATCTCTCTTTTAATTTCTGGGTTTCTTTGGGACCATTTTTTTTGCCACACCTTTGGATTTCATGCCTTTCTTCTAAGCTTATTTTTTCTTCTGGTTAGGCAATTCCTCCATTCCGGTAAACAGACAAGGCAACAGATCCTTTATTTTCATCTTGCGATCAATTTTATCTTAGCTGCGTCATGGTTTCTTACCAGTAATCTTATGCAGACAGGGCTCGGAGACTGGAAAATTGGAAGGTTCTTTTCAGACTTACTACTTTCATCCATTATCCTGATTCCTATTTCCTTTTGGCATACCCAATTCTCTACGAAACTAGTTGATCTGTTCGCTGGATTTAAAAGTCTCGATCAACCCATTTCAAAATGAGTTTTTTTGAGAAATATTTTCCTGAAACCAGAAGATTTCGAATTTTCTTAAGTCTTTATTTTTTACTTTTCCTTACCCTTATTTCCACCCTGTTTTTCAGGCAGGTTATCGAAAACGATCATTACCTCGAAAAAGAGCGCAAACAGGGACAAAGAAGAATTGTAAAGCCTGGAGCAAGAGGAGATGTTTTGGATCGAAGTGGAAACCTGCTCATTGGGAACCGAGCACATTACTCTGCAAACCTACATTTAGAGCTACTGAATGAGGATATTTGGGAACATAAGCTCAGACTGAGGAGAATCTCTCAAACACTCAAAGATCAAATTAACCAACTGCAGCAAGTTCCTTTAGAAACTTTGCTCAACCTTTGCTTCCAAGAAGAACAGATTCAAAAAAGGAAAATCAAAGTTTCTGGAAAAAATAGAAATAAATCCCAAAAAGTAATTTTTTCGATCAATAACATTAGACAGGATCTAAAACAAAATGGATTTAACTGGTCTGTTGAAATCGACTACTCACCCAATAATCACATTGAAAAGATTTTAATTCTGGAAGCAGAAAAACAAATCTTTGTCACCGTGGCAGGTCTGTTTACGATCGAGTACGCCCTTAATGATAAAGGACAACCTATCTCTCCATCAAAGAAGCAAGATTCCACAAGTCAGAGCTTCTTTTCGTTATTTAATAATGAGAAATCCAATCCCATAAATTTCTCAACCAACGGCTATTCACTCTCCTGGGAAGCCAGGTATGCAGCAGTTCAGGATTATTTAGATTTAGTCAATCAGATCACCGGTAGAAACAATTCGATAAGTCTCGAAGAATTGCAAAGGCACTGGAGAAGAAAACTGGTTCTCCCTTTCGAGATATGTGGTGATTTAACAAATCAAGAATACGCTTTGCTCATTGAAAAGCTCTCCCCCGATTCTCCCATTCAAGTTCAGGCAAAAGCTGTGCGCCATTATCCACATAACTATCTGGCTTCGCATGTGCTTGGCTATGTTGGAAGCGGCTATGAAGCTAACCCGGAAATTTTAATCGGTTCAGATCTGGCTACCTTTGAGCTTCAAGGCAGAACAGGAAAAGCTGGGATTGAAAGAACTTTTGATGATCAACTTCGAGGGAAGGATGGAGTGGATATATGGATGGTAAATCCGATGGGATCCAGATTTGAAAGAGTGGAAAGAGAGCCATCCGAAAAAGGAAAGTCCTTACGCCTGACTCTGGATATAGACTTACAAAAAATTGCAGAAGACTCCATTTCTCGGATGGTCCAGAAGGTGGGTGCCCAAAGGTTACTGCCTGATCAAGACTGGAGTAAAACATTGGAACGTAGAACAAACCGGGCATTAGTTGGCACAAACGAAACTGAAGTAAGTGCAGAATTGCTCCTCAATGCATTTAAAGATGCCCCTTTTCCTCTGACAGGCAAACAAGCGTCTACTGTAGCCGGCTTTAGAGGTACTGAAGCCGATGCCAATCGTTTGCTTCGCCACTTATACGCTCAAGGCGTTTTACAACGCTCTGAACAAAATGCTGGAGCTTATTTCCTCGCTCCCCCACCTCCACCGCCCGGAGCCGCTGTTCTTATTGATCTTAAATCCTCTGAAATTCTGGCACTCGCGAGTAAGCCCAATTATGATTTGAGCAGCTTAACGCCCTTCATTTCGCAAGCTGCTTATGATGAAATTCAGCGGCGTGAAGCTTGGCTACCCCGAGCTTGGCACCCAGGATATGCACCCGCCTCCCCCTTTAAACTCGTGACCGCATTAGCTGGCCTTCACAAACAAACCTTGGACCCCGAAGAGGAATTACTCTGCGAGGGCATTTATCG
>JAYPAW010000003.1:0-26464 GCA_038123915.1 Opitutales bacterium | reverse complement strand
GTCCCTTGGCCGAGAAAATGCATTATGCCTACATAGCGAATGGACTGTGGATCTTTATCCAGGGAAGCTTTAAGAAAGTTTTCCCTGGCTTGGTCAAATTCCTGCCTTTTGTAGTGCAAGAGGCCGAGTTCACGCAAAGCATCCGATCTTCCCTGGCCAGCGATTTCTTTGAGCATTTTTTTGGCAGTGGCTTCGTTATTTTCCAATGTCAACATTTCGAGAGCCATTTGCACTGGGTCAGTTGACGAGTCTGGGTTAATTTTTCGAGGCATCGGAACACGAGGGGATGCAGGCTTGGTCTTTTCTTGGCTCTTGGGCAGAGTTGAATTCTGAGCCAATCTATTCACTCCCTGTTTTTCATTATCTGATATGGAGGATGACCGAATGGGAGCTTTTACGAGAAGGTTCTCAAATCGTCGGAGTTGCAAGGCTGCTTCAGAGGAACCAGAGTTGGCGGCTTGCCTTAACCACTGAACCCCATGATCCAAATTTCGCTCGATCCCGTCACCAAGGGCTAATTTCATCCCAAGAGTCAGTTGTGCCATAACCAATCCCTTATCAGCAGCTGCTCGAATCCAGCGATTGGAGAAATCGTTATTGCGAGCTACGCCATCCCCTGATGAGTAGGCCATGCCCAGATAAAACATTCCGAGGGGCAACCTCTTGCGGGCAGCTTTGGAGCACCAACTGATGGCTTCTTTGGGATCTCTCGGTACTCCAATTCCAGTGAAATAAATCATTCCAAGAGTAGCCTGAGCCGTGGCCAGGCCCTGATTGGCGGCACGTTCCAAATTGCGCATGCCTTTTTCAACATTTCTTGGCGGGTTATCAATTTCCATAAGACCCACACAAAAAAGAGCAACCGGGTCTTTGGCCTTGGCCAAATCTCTAAGGTTAGAATGCAGGTAAGCCTCGTCGTAGAGGAATTGACCCCGCTCTACTTTATCTCTCTCCAGTTCGATCGAAGCGAGTACTGCCATACCGATACCACCATCTGATTTGGCTGCAAGTTTGGCCCATCTTTCAGATTCAGCTAAATCGATTGGCAAGCCCTTTTCTCCGTACTTGTAAAACAGAGCCAGGGCACCCTGGTAGTATTTGTCTCCTTCCAGAGCTTTAGCCTGAACAAAGGAAAGTTCTTTACTCGAGGCAGAACTCCAGGCGTATGGAGAGCATATCAGGATCCAAATTATCCAGACAACCCAACTGTGAGGAGAGTTTTTTAAGAATGGATATGGATTTGGGCCTTTCATGGGCGGAGAAAGAATGGTTCTTTCTTTTTAATTTATGAAATTTGTGCAAGGTCAAATATTTATCTGTTCTGCTTAATTGGATGAATGACGACTTTTTAACCTGTGGGAAATGTGACTTTGAGTGGCACAAAAAAGACGGAACCGATTGTCCGATTTGTAGACCGAAGATCAACCTTGATGAATTACACCCTTTTGAGAGGGGTGGTATGTTCGGGACGGGTGCGAATCAGAAGAGACTCAGCAAATACTACAAAGCACTTGGATTAATCGCACTTGTCTATCTGATCTATTTTATCCTGAGAGGATGAAAATAGATTACCAATCCTAATTCAGTTCAGGAGGCGGGGTCTTGTGGGAGCGTGGAAGAAATGGGTCGGCGAATGCTTGTTGAAAATCGTAACCTCCTTCAAAGTCTTCCAATGAATCATTTTCAGTACGACCCAGAATTCCATGTTCCACTAAATTAAATACAATTTCGCCAAAATCCCGGCATTTTCGAATATTCCAATGGTCCATCAGGGTGATGGTCATAGGACCAAACCTTTCGAGGGCGTATTCACGGATTCCTTCTAAAAGTTCATTTCCGGAAACATGACCACCTTTGCCCTGTTGCTTTTTTTCCATGTTTTTTAAGGTATGATCCAGGGCTTCTCGAATAAAGTAATAGGCACCTTTACCAAATCGATTGTCTTGGTCATGAATCTCTCGAATCACATCGGGAAAGTTTTTGTCGCTCATCTTAGGGAAATGCGTTAAGGATTAGCATCATTCCATAAGCTTATACCATTTCACCAAGCAATCCTAATTTATGAAAATTTCATACTCTTTGGCGAAAGACCGAGCCTCCCCTCATTGTATATCCTGGACATACCGTAAGAAAAGATACCGAAAGTATTTTCGGACTCGCATCGATGCTTTCAGCTTTCGTAACGAGAAGGAAATGGAACTTGGCGTGAAAGACCGGGAGGCGATTGAGACCGAAGTTATTTTTTTAGTTCTTTCAGAAATTAAAGATAAACTAAATAGTTTGGAGGAAAGAATTGGTAAGATGGAGGAGTCTCTCCTGGATCAGCAGGAATCGATGAGAGAGATCCGGAAGCCACCAGCTCCCAAAATTCTTAAAATTTCGGAGGCTGCCAAAGTTTTGCGTATATCGAGGCGTAAATTGTACTACCTGCTTGATAAAAAAGTTTTCAAGAAGTACAAACTCCCTCACACCCGTACCACTTTTATCAAGTTGGACGAGGTCGAAAAAGCATTGGGGTCATCTAATATCGAAGACCTTCTGAATTGATTTCCCGCACTGTTTTTGCGATCAACCAATTTTTCTTTGCTAGCGAATCCTAGTTATGGCAGAGAAAGATACTTTATTTCCTAACATAAACCTATCTGTAATTTTAATATGAGTAAAAAGTTTCCCGGAGGAGTGGCTACTGGAGACGCCGTACAAGCGATCTTTAACGATGCCAAAGAAAATGAATATGCTTTACCCGCTGTTAATGTGGTGAACACACATACCGTCAATGCGGTGCTGGAAACAGCGGCTGCGGTCAATTCTCCTGTGATGGTTCAATTTTCGAATGGAGGTGGCCAGTTCTACGCGGGTAAAAGCCTCGATAATGATGGTCAAAAAGGAGCTATAGCCGGTTCGGTATCAGGTGCCCTTCATGTGCACGCTATGGCGGAAGCTTACGGGGTGCCCGTCATTCTTCACACGGATCACGCGGCCAGAAAGTTGCTTCCTTGGATAGACGGATTGTTGGATGCCAGTGAGAAGTTTTACGAGCGCGAAGGGAAGTCTCTTTACAGTTCGCACATGCTCGATCTTTCTGAAGAACCTATTGATGAAAATTTATCCACCTGTAAGGAGTATTTCGAGCGGATGAATAAGTTGGATATGACCATTGAGATCGAGCTCGGTGTTACCGGGGGTGAGGAAGATGGAGTGGACAACACCGATATCGATAGTGCCCGGCTCTACACCCAACCTGAAGAAGTCAATCAGGCCTATGAAACCCTCTCCTCGGTGAGCCACCGTTTCACCGTGGCGGCCGCTTTTGGAAATGTTCATGGCGTGTACAAGCCAGGTAATGTGGAATTGACTCCTGTAATCCTTAAAAACTCTCAGGAATTCGTTAAAGAGAAGCATGGTTTATCCGGAAAGCCAATTGATTTTGTTTTCCATGGCGGTTCAGGGTCTTCCCGTGAGCAAATTCGTGAAGCGATCGGATATGGTGTTGTAAAGATGAACCTCGATACCGATATGCAATGGGCATTCTGGGATGGAGTGCATGGTTATTACAAAGAAAAGAAGGATTATTTGCATGCCCAACTGGGAAATCCTGAAGGCGATGATAAACCAAACAAAAAGTTTTATGACCCCAGAGTTTGGCTCAGGGCAGGTGAAGTTGCCTTTGTGGAGCGCCTGAAGCGTTCTTTCGATGATCTGAATTGTATCAATCGTAACTAGTACATTTTAGACACCTCTCAGGAACGGAGAGGTGTCTTTTTTTACTTAGCTATCGAGTGTAAATAATCATTTTATGCTTTGATGTTTTCCCATTCTTGCATAGAAATGAATAATATGAGTGAACAAGAAGAACAATCTTTGCCTAAACGGGTCGTAAGAACCATTACTTTAACCGAGGATGATTTAAATATGCTGGATGAGGTGGAAAGGGTGCTATCCAAAACGGGGCACCGGGTCAAAACCGACAGTAAATTAATCCGGGCTGCGATCAATGTGGCCTCCCGAGTGCTTCATGGAAAATCCTACGATGTCAACGAGATCGCCGAAAAAGTGGTTCGGGAGGATGGCCGTTCCCTTAGTAAACTGATTGCAAAGAAGAGTTCCTAGTCTACGCAGTCCCAAATTTGGGAAATTATTCCTGCTGCGGTGGGCTCTGTGAGTTGAACTTTTTCCTGATTGATTTGTAAGGAATAATTTTTTTGCTCCACGAAAAAGGTGGGTCGGTAACTGAGTTGCCTCATCTCGTATGCGATTTCTCGCAATCCAAGATGGGGGCCCTGAATGGTAATCACACCTACTGCAGCCTCGGTCAGGCAGCATAGAGCATGACCAATACCGTCAGGCGATGCTTTTGCCAATTTTGGGTAAGCAGCTAAAGCTTCTCGGTATTCTGCATTCCATTTTTCCTGGTTTTTTCCAATTTGCCCAAGGGTATGGAAGCAACGAATTAAACTGGAGTTACCTGATGGCATTGCATGGTCGTACCAAGACTTTTTTCTGGTTGGGCCAGAATCTTCAAAGCCATCCGGGCAGGAGAAAAACCCAGGTAGGGTCGGGTCTTTAAATTTTTCAACTGTTTGCAGGAGAAGGTCTTCTGCTTTGGTTAACCAAGTTTCCAGTTTACCTAATTTATAAATTTCAGAAATCGCACCCATCGCTAGAATTGCCTCAACCCAAAAAGCTTGATCCTCAAGAAAACTGAAGGAACTGGTAGATTGATCAGGGTAGCGGATGGAGGAAACCGATCCATCCGGTTGCTTAAAGACCGAGTCCATCCACCTAAGCAAGTTGCAAGCTTTGTGGATCAAGGATTCGTTGGCCAAGGCCACTCCAGTGTCCACCCAGGCTTTAGCAAGAAGAGCGTGCTGGGCACAGGATCTTTTTTCATCTTTAGTGGGCTTATCCAGTTTGGATCGGCTTTCTTTAAGAAGCGACAGCATCTCTGCTTCTTGATCTGAGGAAATATCTTCGGAGGAAAAGGATCTTGGCAGGAAAAGCGGGTCGGAACCCTGGGTGAACGGATTCCATTTGGAAATGACTAAGTCAGCCTCTTTGGGGCCGAGTGTTTCCGATAGTTCTTTATGAGTCCAAAGATAATATCCGCCTTCCACTCCATTTATTTCGGCAGAAAGAGAACAGGCATAGCCTTCTTGTTCCGTACCCATTTCGTTGTCGATCCATTGCAGGGTCTGCTCGATTACTTTTCTGTCCTGAGGATTTTGATACTTTCTCCAGGATCTTGAGAAAGTGGAAAGGAGCAGAGCATTATCGGAGAGCATTTTCTCAAAATGTGGAGAATTCCACTCCCTGTCCAAGCAGTAGCGAAAAAATCCTCCATTCACATGATCAAACAGCCCTCTACTTGCCATTGAATTTAGAGTTTTGGTGAGGCAGAAGTCTAATTTTTCTGAAACCCCTTCCGTGTTTCTTGCCGCTGATGATTCACTCAGAGCAAATAAGAAGTCCATTTTCATGGGCGATGGAAATTTGGGGGCGGGGGTAAAGCCTCCCTGGGCATCGTCGTGGGATTGTATTAAAGCCTTGCCTGCCTCCAAAAGAAGGGTGCTGGACCACTCTCTGGGATCGGAAAGTTGGGCATGGTTTGAATGCGAGAGATTGGCCAATGCGTTCTTGCCGTTTTCAATCAGTTCTTCGGGATTATGTTTATAGTGTTCAGCGATTCGCATTAACACCTGAGGCCAGGGTGCAATTCCCTGACCGTTATCCTCTTTGGGGAAATAAGTGCCGCACCAAAAGGGAGATCCATCGGGTAGGCAAAAAGCATGCAGGGGCCAGCCTGCGGACTGATTAAACATGCGAGAGGCTTCCATGTACAAAAGGTCGAGGTCAGGACGTTCTTCCCGATCTATTTTGATACAGGTGAAGTGCCGATTCATGATCGAGGCAATGTATGGATCCTCGTAGTTTTCCCGGGACATTTGTTTGCACCAATGGCAGGAAGAGTAACCAATTGAAATCAGGACAGGTTTCTTCTCTTTTTGAGCCTGATCCAATGCTTGCTTGCCCCATGGTTGCCAGTGAACTGGCTGTTTGGATAAATTCTTTAGGTAAGGACTTGCTTCGTTGTGTAAAGTGTTTGGCATGGAAAATTTCTAATCAAGAATGTCAGAAATCCTAATCCTGCCCAAGCCCCAATACATTTAATCTTTTTGCATTTGTCGATCAGCAGGTTCCGTTTTACGGAAGAAGGATGCCCGAAATTCGTATACTTGCAGATCAGGTTGCCAATCAAATCGCCGCGGGTGAAGTGGTTGAGCGTCCAGTTGCCGTCCTGAAGGAACTGGTAGAAAACAGCATTGATGCCGGAGCAAGTAAAATTGAAATCGAATTTAGAAATGGCGGGAAATCGTATCTCAGGGTCGAAGATGATGGGGCGGGGATGACTCAGGATCAGGCCCTCTTATCCCTGGAACGGCACGCTACGAGTAAGATCCGAAAGGCAAGTGACTTGAACCAAGTGGGTACATTCGGGTTTCGCGGAGAAGCCCTGCCTTCGATTGCAAGTGTGAGCCGGTTTGTTCTGCGTACCCGTTCGAAAAAAGGACCCGATGGCACGGAGATTTTTGTCAACGGGGGTAAATTAGTTCATTGCAAGGAATGTGGGATGCCCCAAGGAACGAGGGTCGAAGTTTCTCACTTATTTAACTCGGTTCCCGGCCGGAGAAAATTTTTAAAAACAGAGGTGACAGAGGCTACCCATCTTGTCCATATGGCCAAGCTCTATGCCCTCTCTCATCCATCCATTACTTTTACATTGATTGAAAGTGGACGTACTCTTTTTCGTTCCCCAGCCTGCGAAGTAGTCGCAGATCGTGTGAGAGAGATTTTCGGGGCGGGGTTATCGGAATCTCTGGTTCCCTTTCAGGCGGAGGATGGGGAGATGGCCATGCAAGGCCTCCTTGGTAAGCCTGGGCAAAGTCGATCCACCCGTAAGGAAATGATTTTTTTTGTGAATCGTAGACCAGTGGATAGTAAAACCATTTCTTATGCGGTTATGGAGGCATTTCACACCTTTGTGCCCAAAGGAAGGCATCCATTAGCAATTCTTTTTTTAGAGATTGATCCAGCTGCAGTGGATGTGAATGTGCACCCATCCAAACGTGAAATTCGTTTTCGAAATGAGCCGCAGGTACGATCCTTTCTCCTAAATAAAATTCTCGATCACAACCGATTAACCGCTTCTCCATCGGTACAGTCTGTGGAGGATGCATTCGAGGATGGATTGGATCACGAAAAAACAGATTTCCTTCCTCAGATCGATCCGCGAGCTTTGGAACTGTATGGGAAAAAAGAACCCACCAAAGTTTCAGCAAACCTTCAGGCAGAACCAAGTTCTAGGGACAGGATCAGGGATGAGGAGCAGTCCCTCAATCGGGAGTCGAATCCAAGCCAAAAAGAAGATTCTGCCCGGAAGGGAATCATCAACCGTAAGTTGGTGGGAGGTCGTCAAGAACCCGGTGCAGAATGGCAGTTTTTGGATCGGTCCCATGGGGATCTTGCTATTTTCTCGACTCCTCAGGGTGTGGTTGCCTTGCATGCCCGGGCAGCTTACGAGCGGATCCGCTTTGAACAATTAGAGGACAGCCTTAGAGGGGCAGATACCAGTGCGTCCCAAAGCTTACTTTTGGCTGAGCCTTTGGAATTGGACGGGATTGATAGTACGAATCTTAGGGAGAGCCTTCCAAAGTTGAGAAAGCTTGGTTTTGTGTTGGAAGAATTTGGCCGGAATTTTTATCGATTGGAGGGATGCCCACACTGGTTGCCGCCCGAAGACGCAGCCAATTACCTGAAGGACTTTCTTGAAGTGGCCAGGGAACATGGCGGGGATTTAAGAGTAGAATCTTTTATTCGCGAGGCATTGGAAAGGCAGGTCAATTATTCCCATGAAACCAAGGCATCCTTTTCTGATGCAGAAATCATCAAATTAGCGAGCCAACTTCTGGGGTGTCGAAATCCATTTGTTTGCCCGCGGGGACGACCTGTCTATTTTGAAATCCCAATCCGGGATTTTGAAACCCGTTTTAAAAGAAAACTTTAAATTACAAATTTTCCTTACTGTTTACTCTAATGTCTAAAATCTATGAAAACCTACGATTGTTTCTTAAAAAAATTATTTCTCCTTTTCTTGCTGGGTACTTTCTCATGCAGTCCTTCTAAATTAGCCAAGGATACGATGGGTGAAATCAAAAAAGGGGGAGACTTTATTACCGAGAAAAGTAAAAAAGTTTACGCTTCAGGTAAGGATCTTTTAGGGATGAAAGAAGAGGAGACTTCTGAACTTTCGGCGAAGCCAATGACCATTTCCAAAAGAGTTTTTGGAAAAATGAAGGATGGGACCAAGATCCATGAATTCCGGATGATCAATGAAAATGGAATGGAAGTGAGTATCATTGAGTATGGGGCAGCTATCCGTGAGCTGATCATTCCTGATCGCGAGGGACTAAAAGAAAATGTCTCTCTTGGTTTCTCCAACCTGGATCAATATGTGAAAGAGAGCCCCTATTTTGGTTGTATTGCAGGTAGATACGCCAACCGTATAGCTGAAGGAAAATTCTCGATTGATGGGAAAGAGTATCAGCTGGCCACCAATAATGGTTCCAATCATTTGCATGGAGGGGATCGGGGCTTTGATAAAAGAGTATGGGAAGGCAAGCCATTGGAGAATGGACTCGGAGTTATTTTTACCTACCGGAGTGTGGATGGCGAGGAAGGTTACCCAGGGAATCTCAGTGCCAGCGTTACTTATTTGTTATCCGAAAAAGATGAGTTGAGTGTCGTGATTGAGGCAGTAACCGATGAGCCAACTGTGGTTAATCTAACCAATCATGCCTATTTCAATTTAGCAGGGGAGGGCGAGCCCACTATTTTGGATCATGTGCTTACCCTGCCTGGTACCTCATATGTGGCAACAGATGAAACCAATATTCCCACCTCTATCCAACCCGTGGTCGGTACACCCTTCGATTTTCGGACACCTTCGATCATCGGAGCCAGAATAGAACAGGGGCACGCTCAGCTTAAATTTGGTAAAGGATACGACCATACCTGGCTGGTTCCTGCCTCGGATCAAAAGCTTCGCCATGCAGCGACTTTACATGATCCTAAAAGTGGAAGAACTCTTAGGTTGTCGACCAATCAACCAGGGGTTCAATTTTACTCTGGCAATTATTTGGATGGTTCTTTGCTCGGGAACTCAGGGAATCCATACCCTTTGCGTTCCGGGTTGTGTCTTGAGCCCCAGTTGTTCCCGGATAGCCCCAATCAGCAGCATAAAGAGGGGTGGCAAAATTGTATCCTTCGCCCAGGAGAGACTTATTTGCACCATTCTGTTTACGAATTTTTCGTAAAATAAGGAATCTTCCCCGCCAGGGGGAAAAAGAATCGTTTTTTTTCACATAACGGGTTACTTTGGCACAATTTCTGCCAAATCTTCTTTATTATTTTCTTTCATCCATGACCCATCTCAAAGAGCCATCTATGCCATCTGCCAAAATATCTTCCGATTCCAATATAGTTGAGGATTTAAAAGCCGCGATCCTAAGGCAATTACAACTGAATCTTGCACGCAGTGCGAAATCTGCATCCTCACAGGAGGTTTGGACGGCTGTCTGCCTTGCGGTACGGGAGAGAATCATGGAACGCTACATGAAAACCCAACAGACCCACCTGGAGTCTGATGTGCGCAGGGTGCATTACCTCAGCCTGGAATACTTAATGGGCCGATTGCTCAATTCCAATCTCTGTAACCTCGAGATACGCCAACCCCTTGAGCAAGCTTTGCAAGAGCTGGGTTTTGATTTCCCGGAATTATGTGAGGAAGAGCATGATATGGGTTTGGGGAATGGGGGACTTGGTAGATTGGCTGCCTGCTTCCTCGATTCGATGGCAACGATGGATTTACCTGCCATCGGCTACGGCATTCATTACCAATACGGTTTGTTCAAGCAGGAGTTTGAGGACTGTCGTCAAATGGAGAAACCCGATGACTGGAGGAGGTTTGGCAATCCCTGGGAAATTGCCCGTCCTCAATTTATGCAAAAAGTAAAGCTCTATGGTCATGTAGAGCACAATTATGATGACCGGGGAAATTACCGCCCGAGATGGGTAGGGACTCGCGTAGTGGATGGTCTTCCGTTTGATGTGGCCATTGTTGGTTTTGGAGGAAAAACAGTTAATTTCCTAAGGCTTTGGGAGTCGAAAGCCTCCGAGGAGTTTGACTTGGATGTTTTCAACCAGGGGGGCTATGTGGAAGCCGTCCGGGAAAAAGCGACGGTCGAAACCATTTCCAAAGTTCTTTATCCCAATGATGAAACAGAGAACGGTAAAGAACTCCGGTTAGTGCAGCAGTACTTTTTTGTATCCTGTTCCTTACAGGACATGATTGCCCGGTACCGTAGAACCCACCAAGGGTGGGATCAGTTTGCGGATAAAGTTGTGGTGCAACTCAATGATACACATCCAGCGGTTGCGATTCTCGAGTTGCTCAGAATTCTGGTCGATGAAGAGCAAATGGCTTGGGATGCAGCATGGAGTTTAGTGAAGCAAACCTTTGCTTACACCAACCATACGCTTTTGCCAGAGGCATTGGAAACTTGGAGCGAGGGTCTCTTTGCCAAGGTCTTACCTCGTCACTATGATTTGGTATTGGAAGTGAATCGGCGGTTTCTCAGCCTTGAGATCGAGAAACTGGCCCCAGGGGATCATCAGAAAAAGCATCGCATGGCCATTGTCGCTGATGGCCAGGTGCGTATGGCTCACCTTTCTGTAGTTGGCAGTCATTCGGTCAACGGGGTTGCTGCACTTCACACTAAATTACTTCAGGAAAAGCTTCTCAGTGAGTTTGCCGAACTTTACCCTGACCGTTTTAACAACAAAACCAACGGGATCACCCCGCGTCGTTGGCTACTTGGATGTAACCCAAAATTAGCTTCCCTGGTGGATGATTCGATTGGTAAAACTTGGATTACCCAAGCCCATGAATTGCGCGGACTGGCTAAATTTGCGGACGACTCCTCTTTTCGTCAAAAATTTCGGGCGATCAAAACCGAAAATAAAGAAAATCTGTCCAATCTGATTGCCAATCGTTTTGGGCTCCAGTTGAACCCCGAAGCTATGTTTGATGTACAGATCAAGCGCTTGCATGAATACAAGCGCCAGCATCTGAATCTGCTCCATATTTTGACTCTCTACCGTAGGCTCCTACAAAACCCAGACCTCAAGATTCCCCCTCGGGTGTTTATTTTTGGGGCGAAAGCTGCTCCTGGATATCATATGGCGAAGGTGATTATTCACGCGATCAATCTAGTTGCGGAACGCATAAACTCGGATAGCCGGATTAAAGACATGATCAAGGTCTTTTTCTGGCCTAACTATGGAGTTTCAGCGGCTGAGAATATTATCCCAGCCAGCGATTTATCTGAACAAATCTCCACTGCAGGTAAAGAAGCCTCGGGTACTGGAAATATGAAGTTTGCATTAAATGGGGCGTTAACCATGGGCACCCTCGATGGTGCCAATGTGGAAATTCTTGAGGAAGTGGGAGAAGATAATATTTATATTTTTGGTAAGACCGTTGAGGAAGTGGAAGACTTGAGGTCTTCTGGATACGATCCTTTTTCTTACTATGAGAGCGACGAGGAGTTGAAAGCTGTGCTCGACTGGCTTTCCTCCGATTTCTTTTGCCCAGGAAAGGGTGGGTTGATTTCTGACTTATCCAAGGGATTACTCGACTGGGGAGATCCTTACCTGGTTCTTGCCGATTATCGATCCTACATCAATGCTCAGGATTTAGCTGGCCAATTATACCTGGATCAGGATCAGTGGGCATCGAAAGCAATTCATAATGTAGCTGGTTCAGGGAAGTTTTCCTCAGACCGGACCATCGGTGAGTATGCCAAAGAAATTTGGAAGTTAGATCCTGTTCCCGTTCCTTGATCCGGTTGCTTCATCTGTTTGCTCTCTTTAGTGGGGGGCTTTTATCTTTATGGGCAGATCAGTCACCGGTTCTTTCAGAAAGGTTGCCTTTTCAGCTAGGCGAGCGTTTGGAGTACGAGATGAAATGGGGCTTTTTCCCTGTCGGATCTGCGGTCATGGAAGTTTTTGCCCAAAATCAAAATCTAGAAAAGAGCCCTATTGTTGTACGATTTCAGGTTAGAACCAATTCATTTGCAGATAATTTTTATAAGGTTAGGACTTCGATTACGAGTATCTTGGACCCCGGTTTCTCACGAACGTTGGAGTACAAAAAATCTCAGCACGAAGGTAAAACCAAAAGGGAAATTGAGGTTCTCTATGACTACGAAAAGGGAGAGGTCTCTTATATCGAAAATCAATCTGAACCCAGAGTCACTAACATTCCTGGAAATGTTTTTGACCCGTTATCCATTGCCTACTTTTTCAGGCTGAACCCTCTGACTCCAGGAGGTAAAACTGTCTTGCCCACCTGCGATGGAAAGCGCTTTCAGGAAGTGGTTGTAACAGCTGGGCAACGCGAAAAAATATCTCTACCCAATGGGAAGGTCTTTGCGATAGAGACCAATCCATCGCTCAAAAACTTAGGGGGTGTCTTTAATAAAAGCCCCAAGGGCATGTTAAAAGTTTGGTATACGGATGATCAACGAAGAGTGCCAGTACGCGTGAGCAGCAAAGTTGTGGTTGGCAGTTTTACCGCCAGTTTAGTGCGGGCAAATCCGCCACTCTCAAGCTACGAATAGCAAAAAGAGCAGGGCAAACCTGTTCTAGTCTAGGTTTGGACCTTCCTTGAGGAGTTCGATAAAGGAGCGAAGGGCTGGGGTGAGCATGCGAGTCTGTTTATGAATAATCGCAAGAGGTCGGTTGTGGATTCCACCCTCCAGCTTGAAGCTCTTAAGCTGGTTTCTCTCAACTTCATTCACGACCGTGCTCGCAGGTAGGATGGCCAATCCAGCATTAATTTCGATGGCCCGTTTCACCGTCTCCACATTATCGAATTCCATAACCACAGAAACCTCAATCCCCGCTTGGTTAAGAATTTCATCCGTAGCTTTACGGGTGGGTATATCTTTTTCGAAAGCAATAAATTCAACCCCTTGAAGATCTTTCAGGGCGATCATTCGTTTTTGGCTGAGGGGATGTTCTGGGCTCATGGCCACAATCAACTCATCATTGGTAAATGGAATGATTTCAAGATCCCGTTGGGGTACAGGAAAAGCGATTAAACCAATATCCGCATTTCCGTGAAGAACATCATCGTACACTAAATTTGCTCTGCGGTATTCCACCCGGGCATTTACCGAAGGAAACTCCTTGAGAAAGGATTTCAGATAGGGCGGGAGAACATGCAGTCCGATGCTGTTGACTGTTGAGATTTGAACAGTTCCGCTGACAACATTGCGCATCTCCTGAATTTCGCAATTCAAGCGATCATAAAGATTCAAGATCTGCTTAAAGGTGGAATAAAGTGCGGTCCCTTGAGGGGTGAGTCGGAATTTCTTTTGGTTTCGGTCAATGATCAGCATTTGGTAATGCGATTCCATTGCCTTGAGCTGCTGACTCACTGCAGACTGGGTAACCTCATTTAATTTGGCCGCCTTGGAAAAGCTTTTACTTTCCACTAAATCACAGAAGGTTTTAAAATTTTGAATATGCATTTGCTATTATTTGAACTTATTTAAAAGTTAATATAACACAAGTACTACTTATGATAACCTATGAAGAATTTTGCTCCAATCTAAATGAGCTCAGGGGAAAGATATCCATAGCTTGTGAGGAGTGTGGGAGAAAACCTGAAGAGGTGGTGTTATTGCCGGTAACCAAAAACTGGCCCGTGGATGCTGTCAAATATTGCCAGAAAGCAGGAATCCACAGGGTTGGGGAAAATAGAGTTCAAGAGGCTGTCTCCAAACAAGATCAAATCGAAGGGGTAAGCTGGGAGTTGATTGGTCATTTACAGAGCAATAAAGTAAACCAAGTGGTTGGGCGATTTTCCCGAATCCAAACCTTGGATTCTCTAAAACTTATTCATAAGGTTCAGGTTGCTTCTGAGCGTATGGACTGTAAAACCTCCATTCTCTTGCAAATCAATGCAGGAAATGATCCTGCGAAATTTGGATTTTCAATCGAGGAAGCAAAGTTGGCATTGGATGAAGCACTTGCTTCTTCACATTTGCGAGTCGAAGGCTTGATGACCATAGCACCCTATGTCCCAGACGATTTATCTGTGGCCCAAAATACCTTTGCAAAACTTGCAGAGTTACGGGAGGTGCTTTCAGCTTCTCATGGAGTTGATCTCAAGGATTTATCCATGGGGATGTCCGATGACTTGGCCCAGGCAATTGCATGTGGAAGCACCATGATCAGGGTTGGTTCCGCATTGTTCGGGCAAAGAAGTTGAGAAAACTATTCCTTAGATCAGTTCTCTTAGTTCACCGACAGAAAGGGTGAGGTTCGCGGCTTCCGATTCCTCGAATATCTGTTCCAAAAGTTTTCTTTTTCCAGCCTGCAAGCCAAGGACTTTCTCTTCCACAGTATTGGATGTGATCATTTTATAAACGGTAACCTGCTTATCCTGGCCAATCCGGTGGGCCCGATCGGTTGCCTGGGCTTCAGCCGCTGGGTTCCACCAAGGGTCAAAATGAACGACGATATCGGCACCTGTTAAATTCAATCCTGTTCCGCCTGCTTTTAAAGAAATAAGAAAAACGGGGATGGATTCATCGCTTTGGAAACGGTCGACCTGTGCCATCCGGTCTTTGGATGATCCATCGAGGTAGCAGAAGGGAATGGAGGCACCTGTCAGTTCTTGTCGGAGGATCTTGAGCATTTGGACAAACTGGGAGAAAACAAGCATCCGGTGTCCGCCCTCCAGGCAATTATAGAGCAGCTCCCGAAATGCGTTGATTTTGCAGGAGCGGAAATTTTCGATTTCGGGGTCAATCAGGCGAGGGTCGCAACAAGTCTGTCTTAAGCGAAGGAGCTGGGTTAGCGTCTTCATTCGAAGCTGGCCATCCGAGGCTCCACTTCCCGCAAGTTGGTTGAGCTCCTCTTCTGCAGATTTCCGGACCTTTTCATAACATTCTTTTTGGTCATCCGTAAGGTTGAGGTAGAGCACTTGCTCGATCTTTTCAGGAAGCTCAGGGGCGACTTCTTTTTTGGTTCTTCTCAGAAGATAGGGTGCAGATTGTTTAAGGATGCGTTGTTCGTGCCACAACCTGTCATCCCCTCGAGATCCATCCGGAAGGGAAGGATTGGCTCCAGGCAGGAGAAACTCCAGAAGGGACAGGAGGTCCGAAACGCTATTCTCGATCGGAGTGCCCGTGATTAACATTCGACCCTCCGAACTGAGGGAGGATGTAGCTTTTGCATTTTGCGTCTTTCTGTTTTTCAGATGCTGTGCTTCATCCCCAATAACACATAGAAAAGGGAAATCTCTAAACATCTCCAGATCTCTGGTCAGGGTACCATAAGAGGTGATCACTAAATCAAATTTACCAAGATAAGACGGGGTGGTGGCCCGGTTGGGGCCATGGTGGGCATAGGTGGAAAAAGTGGGGCAGAATCTTTCCGCTTCGCGTTTCCAGTTCTCCACTAAGGATGCGGGGCAAATCACCAGGGATGTTCTGACCGTCCCCCCTCTTTTTCTGAGGCAGGAAAGAAAGGCAAGGGTTTGCAGGGTTTTACCCAACCCCATTTCATCGGCCAAAATGCCACCCAGTCCATGGTCAAAAAGGTGTAGCATCCAGGCCGTGCCAATTGCCTGATAGGGCCGAAGCACCTTTTCGAGTCCATCTTGGGGGTCTGGCATGCCCAAAGCAGAGAGGTTTTTTAAGGCTAGTCCTCGCTTTTTCCATTGGGTTGGTGTTTTAAATCGTGGATCAGCTTGTGTGAAAGTTTCTTCAAGAGAAGTCGATTGGAAGCGAGTGATCAGGTGTTTAGATTGGGAAAGTAAGGGTGCGTCAGCTGTGCCTGATGCTTGCCTTTGGACCTGGCCGACTTTTTCCCGAAGCTCTTTGGTTAACAGATAGGTATGCTGCCCGTGTACGATATGGTTTCTGCCTGTGGATAAGGCATGGTCAATTAAGCTGATAGGGGCATCTCCTGCCTCAATCCTCGTATCTATTTCGATTTGGTTTTCCTTTTCCTGGGCACGGATAGAAAAAGTGGCACACTTAATTTTCTCGGTGTGTTTCCTAAAGTTTTCAGTGAAAAAGGAAAAAGGATCGAGCTCGAATTCATCCTGGTGCAAAGCGAGGAAATCCAAGACTTTGGAGGAGTCACGAAGCCACCACCAGTGGCGATGAGAACGATCCCGAATAAAGGACCACTCGCGTAAAAGCCTTAAAACTTCCGAATAGTTTGGATGCTCAGAACTTGGGAGAATGATACGGAGATATTCGGTTGATCCCTCCACTTCTATTGATGGGCCATCATATGCCACTTCCGAAGCAGTTCTATGGTTTATTTCTTCTTGCTCTCGCTCCTCTATTTCGCGGACCTTTGGTTTGGGTTTGGAAACAGTAGGCTTGCCCACCAGTTCGCTCACACCAGCCAAACCAGAATCTGTCCAGGTCAGGGAGCGGTCCGGATCATTGGCCGGAAAAAAACAATCGATCTGGTTGAGCATTTTAAGCAACTCCGCTGCTTGCTGAACATTGAGCTGTAAAAATGAGGTGAGTTTCCCTCCGCACCACTGGGACAGGGCAAAAAGGGCAGATCTTTCCGCATCGGGTAAGTTACCTAGCGTATTGGGGTCGCATTTTTCAGGAGGGATACGATTCCCGGAATCATCTTCCAACTCAACTTTTGCCGGAATGGCATTGCGCTGAATTGAGCCCGCAAGGGTAGGGGGAAGCAGGATACGCAGCTTCACCCTTGAATTATGCTATCATCGAGAGTTTGGCAATGGCTTCACTGACTCCCTTACCAGCAATTCCTCCTCCCATCGCAAAGTCTGGCTTACCTCCACCTTTGCCTCCGATTTGCAGAGCTAATTCTTTAATGATTTCACCAGCCTTGTAGCCCTTGGCCATAGCCCCTTCGGAGCAAATACAAATCAAGGAACACTTTTCATCGTTTTCTGAGGCAAGCAGAACAACAGATGGGTCGGTGCGTTTGTTCACCTGGCTTGCCAAGCCTCGCAATTCGTTTGCAGGAACGCCATCGACGGTTTTGGCGATGATCTTAATTCCTTGTTTATCCGTGGCCGCCTGAATCAGTTGCTCGGCAAGACCCGCCTGGTCTTTTTGCTCGATGGATCGAAGCCTCTTTTCCAGGTCCTTGTTGGTTGACTGGATATGCTTGATTCGATCCTCGAGCTGTTCCGGATTGCACCCAAAACCTCGAACCAACTGGGTAAACCGATCAAGGCGGTTACTTGCCCAGTCGTATGCGGCATATCCAGCAACTGCCTCCAATCTCCGGGTTCCCGCTGAAATCGCTGATTCAGAAAGCAGACGGATCGAGCCGATTTCTCCTCCAGTCCGAACATGAGTACCCCCGCACAATTCCTGACTCCATCCACCCAGATCAACAACCCGGACCACTTCGCCATATTTTTCACCAAAAAAAGCAATCACACCATCCGGTTTTTCCGAAAAAGGAACTTCATAGGAATTTAAATCATCATTTTGAAGAATTCTTTCGTTGGAAATTCGCTCAATGGTTTTTATCTGATCCTCGGAAAGAGCTTCAAAATGGGAGAAATCGAACCTTAAGCGGTCGGGTTGAACCAAGGACCCTGCCTGGCGTACATGATCCCCCAAGACCTCCCTTAACGCCCAGTGAAGAATATGGGTGGCGGTGTGGTGCTGCTGAATGGCCTTTCTTCTGGAAAGATTCACATCGAATGTAACCAGGGAACCGGTCCAATCCTTCTCCAATTGAGTATTTTTGATTTGATGAAGAAATCGTCCAGCAGAGTCTTTGATCACATTTTCAACCTCCAATTCAGATCCTCCGATCTGGATGGTTCCGGTGTCTCCCACCTGTCCACCCATTTCAGCGTAAAATGGGGTTTTGTCAGAAACGAGAAAGGATTTACCATCCGATTCAATGACATCCGTACAGGTGGCTGAAAAGTTAGTGAGGTTGGCGGGTTCATACCCACAAAAGACAGTGGATTCGGAAGAATCTCCGTTTTCACTGACCAAAATATCAACAGACTTATGGGCATCGCGTGCTCTTTTCCTCTGAGCTTCCATCTGGGACTCAAATTCTTCATGGTTGATAGATAATCCGGATTCCCGGGCCATCAGGTCTGTTAGGTCTACCGGGAAACCAAATGTGTCGTAGAGTTTAAACGCAAACTCTCCGGATACAACGGAACCGGTGGGCAACTCTTTAGTTTCACGATTAAAAAGCTCAATTCCTCGGTCCAGGGTTTTATTGAAGGATACTTCTTCTGATTTTAGGGTATTTTCAATCAGGGAAGATCTTTCCTTTAATTCGGGAAATGTCTCCCCCATTTGCTCAATCAGAACCGGAGCAAGCTTGTGGAAGAAGGGTTGGGTAAAGCCCAAGGTTCTTCCATACTTTACCGCCCGGCGAAGGATTCGGCGAAGAACATAATTGCGGTCATTATTTCCCGGAAGGATGCCATCTGCGATGGAGAAACTCAGGGCACGCAGGTGATCTGCAATAACCCGAAAGGCGATATCGATTTGTTCCTGTTCATTTTTTGGCTTTCCATCTTCAGGAAGAGTCGAGGAGTAGACTTTCCCAGACAAATCCTCAATTTTTGAAAAAATGGGAGAGAAAACATCGGTATCGTAGTTGGAGGCAGGTTTGGAAAAATCGGTAAAGTTTTTGGTGGACTGCATAACCGCCGCCACTCGCTCAAACCCCATACCAGTATCCACATGCTTCGATTTCAGGGGTGAAAATGTGCCATCCCGGTCGGCATTGAACTGGATAAAGACCAAGTTCCAAATTTCTATGCAGAGGTGAGAGTCCGCATTAACCAATTTTCCCTGACTGTCTCCATTTGGGGTGAGGTCTAGGTGAAGTTCAGAGCAGGGACCACAGGGGCCTGTTTCACCCATCATCCAAAAGTTGTCTTTTTTACCTCCGGTAACCACATGAACTTTGGGATCTAGTCCAGCGGACTGAAAGATCTTACTCCAGAATGTATGAGCCTCTTCATCAAAATCAGCAGGATCTCCATCTTCAGGTTTATACACCGTGGCATATAATCGATTGGCAGGAAATTTCCATCGGTCCACCAAAAGTTCCCACGCCCATTGGATCGCATCTTCTTTGAAGTAATCTCCAAACGACCAGTTTCCTAACATTTCAAAGAAAGTATGGTGGTAGGTATCCAGGCCCACATCTTCAAGGTCGTTGTGTTTTCCTCCGGCCCGAATGCATTTTTGCGTATCTGCTGCCTTGTTGTAGGGAGCAACCTGGTCTCCCAAAAAATAAGGAACGAACTGATTCATCCCCGCATTGGTGAATAGTAAATTAGGGGATTGAGGAAGCAAAGAAGCGGAGGAGACGATTTGATGGTTCTTTTCTGCAAAGAACTCTAAAAAAGAGCTTCTAATATCCTGTGCTTTCATTTGGGTAGGTAATTTAAGCAATTCTGGAGAGGATAGCAGAAGCCATCTCCTCGGTCGAAACAGAGGCTCCTCCCATGGCAATGTCTCCTGTCCTCAGCCCTGATCGAATCGTATCTTTTACCGCATTTTCCAGGGATAGTGCCGCATCCTCCAGCCCAAAGCTGTACCGGAGCATAAGGGCGGCACTTAGGATTTGAGCACAAGGGTTGGCAATGCCTTTCCCCGCGATATCCGGTGCCGTTCCACCTGCTGGTTCATACAACCCATAAGGGAATCCTTGGCTGTTCGTGCCGGTGCCAAGACTAGCCGATGCCAGCATACCCAGGGAGCCGCAAATAACCGCCAGTTCATCGGATAAAATGTCCCCAAACATGTTTTCGGTAAGCAAAACATCAAATTGATTTGGGTCACGGACAAGTTGCATGGCCGCATTGTCGACATACATGTGGGTAAGTTCGATTGAAGGGTCGAGCTTTTTTACTAATTCGGAAACGGTTTGCCTCCACAATACAGAAGTCTCCAGCACATTCGCTTTATCCACTGAACAGATTCTTTTGGCTCGAAGAGATGCGGCTTTAACTGCGACTTCAGTGATCCGCTCGATCTCAGAGGTCCGATAAACCATAGTATCGATTGCTTCTTTTTGTCCATCCTCCAGGGTCCGTGTGCTTTTAGGCTGACCAAAATAAATCCCCCCGGTCAACTCCCGGACACATAATACATCAATTCCTGCACTTGCCACATCTTTGCGGAGAGGGGAGAGATCCGCTAATTCCGGAAATAAGTTGCCTGGTCTAAGATTGGCAAAAAGTTCAAATTCTTTGCGTAGGGGAAGTAAAGCGGCTCTTTCAGGTTGTTCTTTTGGGGGTAAACTTTCCCACTTTGGGCCACCAACGGAGCCAAAGAGAATGGCGTCCATGGAGCGGCAAGCTTCGAGAGTTGAATCCGGTAATGCTTTTCCGTGGTTATCAATACCGATTCCACCCACATCGTGACGGGTCGTGATACATTCAAAGTTGTAAACCTCACCTGCTTTATTGATAGCATCCAAGGCTACTGACATGACTTCGGGCCCAATTCCATCTCCGGGCAGATTCGCAAAACGGATAGTTTTCATCTAAAAAAATAACCATTACTAATTGATCTGAGGAATCCTGCAAAGAGGAAAAAGAGCTCAACTGGATAACCCTATGTATTCGTTGACAAATTTTGTCTTACTGGTACTTTGGAGAGTTCATTTACAGTCTAGTCCACAAGGGACGGGCATCTTGCTCGTCTTTTTTTTTACATCCATTAACCATTAAAATAACCGTCCCATGAGCAGCGAAATACTCGCAGTCCTTGAATACATGGAAAAAGAGAAGGGGATCAGCCGCCCCGATATGATCGCAACGATCGAAAATGCTGTGAAAGCCGCAGCAGAGCGAGGCGGTGCCAACTCTGAGCCCAGTGAGGTAAGGGTTGAGATCAACCCTAAAAACGGCTCACTCCAAGCATGGACCCTCTTAAAAGTGGTCGAGTCTGTTGCAGATACCGCCAAGGAAATTCACATTGATAAAGCCCGGCTCTATGCGGAAAACCCACAAATTGGTGACATCGTGGAGCGGGAGATGGACCCCGCGTATCTTGGGAGAATTGCAGCTAAAACCGCCGAGCAGGCAATCAAACAAAGACTTCGACAGTTCGAGAAAGAGCACATTTATGATGAATTCCGCGACCAAGTCGGAAACCTAGTCACTGGTACGGTTCGACGCAAAGAACGGGGGGATCTCATCGTTGAAGTTGGTAAGGCCGAGGCACTACTTCCGTGGCGCGAGCAAGCACCTGGGGAAGACTGGGTGCCAGGTGAAAGGATTCGTTGCTTACTGGTAAAGCTTGAACAGCAGGGTCGTGGTCCGGAGCTAATTCTTAGCCGGTCCAGCCTTAATTTTGTACGCAAACTCTTTGATATGGAAGTATCTGAGATCGCGGATGGAACTGTCAGCCTGGCAGCTATGGCCAGGGAGCCTGGTTATCGTACCAAAGTTTGTGTAAAAAGCACCGATCCCAAGGTAGATCCAGTAGGTGCTTGCGTGGGTGCAAGAGGAGGCCGGGTAAAAAGCATTGTCCGTGAAATGAACGGGGAGAAAGTGGACATCGTTCGTTGGTTTGAAGATCCAATCGAGCAACTCGTGGAAGCTCTTAAACCTGCGGTTCCACAAAATGTCTCTTTAGACCGGGATAAACGCAGAATGTATTTCGAGGTGAAAGAAGACGATCTTTCTGTAGCCATCGGTCGCAAAGGTATTAATGCCCGGTTAACCTCCCGTTTGTTAGGTTGGAAGCTTGATATTGGGAAGGTTGTGGTCAAAGAAGTCGGCTTCGACGAAAGAAAGGCCAAGGCAGCCGAAGGTCTTACTTCTGTCGGAATTGAATTTGAAGTCGCAGACCGCCTGGTGGCATTTGGACTTGTCAGTCCCGAAGCTTTTGAGGGTGTGACTCACACCGATCTTGTCGGTTTGGGTTTTGATGATGCGATTGCACAGGATATTTTAGCCAAAGTTTCCACAGAACCAAGTACAACGGATTCGGCTTCTTAATAGTACCAGAATTTCCAAAACAATAAAGTTACCCTATTTATGAGTGTACGAATTCACGCAATCGCCAAAGAGACCAACAAAACGAGCAAGGAGGTCTTAGAAATTTTGGTTGAGCGTGGATATGATGTCAAAAGTGCGTCTTCCACCATCGACAACATTACCGCACAGTCATTAATTGATGAATTCAATAAGGCTCCCGTCCCTACGGATGAACCCGATGCCCCCAAAGTAGAGCAGGCAAAGGATAAGCCTGCACCTAAAGAAGTTCCTTTTGTTAAAACCAAGCAGGATTTAGATCGAGAGAAAGAAGAGAAAGAGAAAGCGGAACAGGCCGAGAAAGATGCCGCTGCTCTCGCTCGTCAGGAGGCTTCCCCCTCCCAGCCTGAGCCTGTTATTGAGGAAAAGGAAACCGGGCCTTCAACTGCTGGGGCAGCGCCTAGCCTTCCTCCGCCACCGGTTAAGAGTGCGGGTGCCCCTCCACCATTGCCGGTTAAAAATGTTCCTCCTCCAGCTCCCCAATCTCCAGCACCATCTGCGGATGATTCAGCTGGGATTGTTGAAGGAAACTTAATCATCGTTAAACCGCCGATCATAGTTCGTGATTTTGCCGGTTTGATTGGGTTGAAGCCTTTTCAGTTGATTTCTGAACTTATGGAAATGGGCATCTTTGCCTCAATGAATCAGACGATTGAGGAAGATGTTGCCAACAAGTTAGCCAAATCAAAAGGTTTTGAATTAGAAATTCGTCATCGTGGTGAAAAAGCTGAGCCACAGGCGAAAAAAGAGAAGGTACAGGTGGATGAGAATGACGAGAAATTTCTCAAGCCCAGACCTCCTATTGTTTGTATTTTAGGTCATGTGGATCACGGGAAGACCACTCTTTTGGACACCATCCGAAAAGCAAATGTTGTCGGTGGAGAAGCAGGTGGAATCACCCAGCATGTTGGAGCCTATCAAATTGAGCATAATAACCAAAAAATAACTTTCCTCGATACTCCTGGGCATGCTGCCTTTTCTAAGATTAGAGAAAGAGGAGCGAACCTGACGGATGTCAGCATCCTTGTGGTTGCTGCGGACGATGGTTTTATGCCTCAAACGGAAGAGGCTCTTAAGTTTGCCCAAAGATCCCAGTCTTCCCTGATGGTGGCGATTAATAAAACGGACGCTAAGGGTGCAGACATCGATAAAGTGAAGACTCAAATGCAGGAAAGATCCATTCCTGCCGAAGATTGGGGTGGGGATATTGTAACCGTTCCTATATCAGCACTTAAAGGTGATAACATCGAAGAGCTTTTGGATATGATCCTTTTGCAAGCTGAAGTGATGGAGTTAAAAGCAAACCCTACAGCTGTTCCTGAGGCGATTGTTATCGAAGCTCGTATGGAAGTGGGGCGGGGCCCCACCGCAACCATTATTGTTCAAAAAGGAACCTTAAAAGTCGGCGATGCATTTCATTGTGGTTCTGTTTATTGCAAGGTGAAGGCGATGATTGATGACCAGGGAAATCAGGTGAAGTCGGCACCTCCATCCACTCCTGTAAATGTGCTTGGCTGGTCGGAAGTTCCTGATTGTGGTGCTATTTGTAAAGTGGTTAAGAATGAGCGTGAAGCGAGGCGAGAGGCTGATGATTTCGCAGAGATGGAGAAGAAACTTCTTTCCATCGCGGATGAACCTTCAGTTAGTGAAGAATCTGAAGATGAAGAATCTGAAAATTCAGCCGCGGTGGATGCTCTCTTTGCTGCCATCAGTAAAAGTAAAGCAACCAGCTACCGTGTGATTATCAAGGGAGATGTTCGTGGCTCGGTTGAGGCTCTCAAAGATTCACTCCAGCTTATCGATAGTGATAAAGTTGCTTTGGAAATCATACACTCCGATGTTGGCCAAATTACTAAGAACGATGTTAAAATGGCCAATACCTCTAACGCTGATATTCTCGGGTTTAATGTTAAGTTAGAAAATGGGGTAATGGGGGAAGCAAAGCACTTGGGAGTTCAAGTTTTTCAAAACAGTATTATTTACCAAATTATTGATTTGGTGAAAGAGAATATGTCGGAACTTCTTGAGCCTGAATTAATTGAGAATAAAACAGGTCGGGCTGAAGTTAGGCAAGTCTTCCGGGTTAGCAAGGGACGCACCGTTGCAGGATGCATGGTTATGGAGGGAACAATTACCCGAAATAAAGGTGCTCGCTTGGTTCGAGGTGGCGAGGTGATCGCGGAAGGGAAAATCGATACCCTGCGCCGATTTAAGGATGATGTTACCGATGTGAAAGCTGGCTTTGAATGTGGTATGCGATTGGATTCTTTTGACAAGTATGAGGAGGGCGATGTGATCGAAACTTTCGAGATCGATAAAGTCCGCCCCACTCTGTAGATCCTTTATTCAGATGAGCCTT
Source organism: Opitutales bacterium (assembly GCA_038123915.1). Classification (GTDB taxonomy): domain Bacteria; phylum Verrucomicrobiota; class Verrucomicrobiia; order Opitutales; family Seribacteraceae; genus Chordibacter. The sequence continues at coordinate 1,934 of JAYPAW010000003.1, read as the reverse complement.
CGCTTGGCTAGGGTAAATGAGCTGGTTAAGCGTGAGATAGGGAATTATCTGAGTACACGCTACGGTGCAGAAACGGTTAGATGGACGATTACATCTGTTGATGTGGCCGCAGATCTACGAAATGCTACGGTTGCTTATTCTGTGATTGGCGATGAGGCTTGTGCTCGTCAGGCAGTTGAATTCTTCAGGAAACATGCCAGCGAGATCCGGGGAGTCGTCAGTAAATATGTAGTTTTAAAATACTCTCCGAAATTACAATTTGTCAGGGATTTAGGTATCGAAAGAGGGAACAGGGTTATGGAAATTTTAGATAACCTAGAGGACCCTGCCATCGATTCAGCTGAGGACTTCTAAATCCTTAGTGTCACAGCGTGACACTTTTAATCAATCTGTGTGACACTCTGTCTCGAAATCTAACTTAATCGAAAGTTTAATATCTGGTGAAATTGCTTAAGTGCCTGATTACTAATAATATAAGTTTTTTCAGGCAATAGGCACAATAGATGCAAACAAAGGAATCGTGAGTAAAATATTAGGTATAGATTTAGGCACAAGTAATTCATGTATGGCCGTAATGGAAGCAGGCGAGCCCAAGGTGATTCCTAATTCCGAGGGTAACCGCACGACACCTTCCATCGTTGCTTTCTCCAAGACAGGTGAGAGGATTGTGGGGCAGGCTGCTAAACGTCAGGCAGTGACCAACCCTAAGAATACTATCTTTTCGGCGAAACGTTTGATTGGTCGAAAGTACGACGAGATTAAAGACGAGGTCAGCACTCTTCCATTTAAAGTGGTTGAGGGCAAAAATGGTGCGGCTGTAATTGAGTGTGATATCGACGGTAAGACCGAGACCTTTATGCCCGAGCAAATTGCGTCCATGGTCCTGGGAAAACTCAAGGCCGATGCGGAAGCCTATTTGGGAGAAGCAGTGACTAAGGCAGTCATTACCGTCCCTGCCTACTTTAACGACGATCAAAGAAGAGCGACTAAAGATGCCGGTGCAATTGCCGGACTCGAAGTTCTCCGTATTATTAATGAACCAACAGCTGCATCTCTCGCCTACGGTCTAGATAAAAAAGGCGAAGAAACAATTGCAGTGTACGATTTGGGTGGAGGCACCTTCGATATCAGTGTTCTCGAAATTGCGGATGGTGTTTTTGAGGTTAAAGCTACCAATGGAGATACCCAGTTGGGTGGAGATAATTGGGATGATAAAATCATTTACTGGTTGGTGGAGGACTTTAAAAAAGAACAGGGAGTCGATCTTTCCGGTGACCCTATGGCCATGCAGCGTCTCAAAGAAGAGGCTGAAAAAGCGAAAATGGCTTTATCTTCCTCTCAGTCAACCGATATTAACTTACCCTTTATCACTGCAGATGCTTCGGGACCGAAGCATTTAAATGTCACTCTTTCCAGATCAAAACTGGAGCAAATCTGTGATGATTTATACGAACGCACCAAGAACCCTTTTAAATCATGTTTAGATGATTCAGGGTTAAGTATTGGTGAGGTCGGTAACCTTGTGCTTGTAGGCGGAATGACCCGTAGCCCACGCGTGGTAGAGATCGCCAAGGAACTTGGAGGAAAAGATCCTCATCAAGGCGTAAATCCAGATGAAGTGGTCGCGATTGGTGCTGCGATACAGGGTGCCGTTCTTCAGGGAGATGTGAATGATGTATTGCTCCTCGATGTAACTCCTTTGACATTGGGCATTGAAACAGCGGGTGGAGTGTCCACCGCCATGATTGAGCGCAACACAACGATTCCAACTAAAAAATCTCAGGTTTTCTCAACGGCTGCAGATAACCAGCCTGCGGTAGATATTGTTGTTCTCCAAGGTGAGCGAGCTATGTCTCAAGATAACAAAACCTTGGGAACCTTTAAACTCGATGGGATTCGTCCAGCTCCCCGTGGTACACCTCAAATTGAAGTTA
>JAYPAW010000002.1:0-26490 GCA_038123915.1 Opitutales bacterium | reverse complement strand
TTGCTTGTTTATTACATCGGATTAGCATTGGGGGTTGGTTTTTTTCTAGAAACCACACTTCGCGTATGGGCAGAACAGATCGTCTATGGTCCGCTAGGAGGTCTAGATTTTTATTTTTTGAGAAGCCTTCTCTTTCTATTCCTACCTTATTTGACCTTTAATCTCCTCAGGTATGTTGTGCGTTTTTAACTAGAGTTTTATTCTAGCAGTATAACTTTTAGCTTTAATCAAAGACTTACCTTTTCCTGTAATTTACAGTACTTAGCGTAAGCCCCATCTTGGCCCATAAGTTCATCATGAGTCCCTTTTTCTATAATCTTACCATCTTGTAGAAAAATAATTGTATCTGCATCACGAATAGTGCTCAGGCGGTGTGCGATAATCAAAGTTGTGGTATTTTTAATTAATCTTTGCAAAGCCAGTTGAATCTTCCTTTCAGTTTCAACATCTACGCTAGCAGTTGCTTCATCTAAAATAAGGATGGGAGAGGATTTGAGAATGGCTCGGGCAATTGTGAGCCGTTGTTTTTCTCCCATACTCAATCTTACGCCCCGTTCTCCAATGAGTGTGTCTAACTGCTTGGGCAAGGCTTCAACAAAGTCTGATGCATTTGCGGATTGTAGTGCTGCATTTATTTCAGATGACGAAGCTTTTTCTGAAGCTAGCAGAAGGTTTTCTCTAATGGTAATATCAAATAGAAACGGATCTTGAGAAACCAAACCAATCTGCCCCCTTAGTTCCTCTAATGTAATTTGATTGATAGGTATTTCCCCAATTGAAATACAACCTGATTCGATTTCATAATATCTTAACAACAGATTTGCTATAGTACTTTTTCCAGCACCAGTTGGACCGACTAGGGCTGTGGTTGAACCACTCGGCAGCTCAAAAGAAAGATTATTTACGATCGGGCTTTTGTCTGAATAGGAAAAACTTACATTGGAAAACTTAATGGTATGGTTTTGTGTGGGAAAAGAAACGGGCGAAGGATCATTGGTAATCTCAATAGGTGCATCCAGTATTTCAAAAACTCTTTCCCCGGATGCCCTACCAGCTGCAATTAAATTATTAATACCAACCAGTTGCCTGATGGGCTCGTAAAACATATTCGCATATAATAAAAACGCGAAAAACTTTCCTGTAGTAAAGGAGGGATCCGTTTCGATTAAATATGCACCCATGCCAACTACCCCAAGAATTCCCAAAGATGATATAAAACTGGCTCCAGGTCCTTGAATTGACCATCTATACATTGCTTTTAATGAAAGAAGTTCCAAGGTTTGGGCAATTTCTGAAAATCGCTTTTGTTGACGATGCTTTAGCCCAAATGATTGGATTAAACGATTACCTTGAATATCTTCCACTAAGAGAGAATTAAGTTCACCAGATTGATCCCTAACGGCTCTCCAATTCCTTTTGGAGACTTTCGCATATTGAACTGCCATGACTGCGAGAATGGGCAGGGGCGTAAATACACACAAAGCGAGCTTTGGTTCTTGGATAAACATCATGATTGAAACCCCAAGAAGAGTTAGTAGTGAAACTATACCTTGTTCCGTACCGTCCAAAATTGCACGCTCCACACTTTGAACATCTTCAATAACTCGGGAGGAAATATCTCCACTTTTTCGACTATCATAGAAATGTACGGGTAATTTTAATAATTTCTCGTGCAGATTTTTGCGTAAATCAAAAATTACTTTTTGCTCTAATTTATTATTAACCCTTATTCGCAAGCAATTTAGGAATTCCTTGAGAAAGAAAACGAGTGCAATCAGAACTACGCCATGGAATAAAATTTCCCCATTCCCAATTCCCCGAATAAAGACTTCATCAAGTACAGATTGAATAATAGTAGGTGCAAGCACTGATAAAATTGTCATTGAGCATGCGAGTAGCAGGGTTATTGCAAACAGAGTTTTGTGACGAATAAGGTACTCGCTGACCCTTGAGATAACTTTTGTTTTTTTAGAATGGCACATTATGACAAGTCGCTGTCATACTAGGTTTTAAACCTGATTACAAACCTTGGAAAAAAATATCATAAATGGTCCGACTGGTGAGACGCTTTTAGATCTCCCATCCCCTTATCAAGCACACCAACCCACTGGATTACTGCATTTGCCCAGATTTATTGCTAAGATTAGAAAACATTTAGCTGGGGAATTGCCGAAAAGTTATCAAAGAAATTTCACCAAAGGCTTTGATGGTTTTCTTTGTTTGCACTTAGGAGTTGAACCTGAAGATGTAATTGAATGTGTAAAAAATTCAAATTCTTGTGAGAAGCTCAACCACAACTTAGCACAGTTATTTCCTTTGGATATAAAAGCACACGAATGGAATCGAAGAGTCGTTCAAATTGGTATGTCTGATATGGCTCTGGAAAAACTAAAAGAAATCAAAGAAGGATTAGGTGCCGGTGATCGGGAGGATTTACGATCTTTCGCTGATGTGATAGATTTTGATGAGCAGAAAATTCCCTAAACTCTTTTAATTGTTAAGAGTGTAAAGTCATCTCGATCGGGATTCTGAGAGCAGAATTTATTAACATCCTGAACAATCTTTTGATTCATGGATTCAGGATCCAAATCAGAATGTGCGCATAGCTTTTCTTTTAATCTGGAAAGTCCAAATTCCTCTTTTTCAATATTAGAAGCTTCGGTGACACCATCGGTATATAGACTTAGTAAGTCACCCGTGTTGAAATCTTCTTCCTGATCAGAAATTAAATCATTAAATAGACTAGGCTCAACCATACCAAGAGCCATACCGGGACCGCGTAATTCCGTAATAGTATTGTTCTTTACTAATAATCCTGGCTCATGCCCAGCCCGAGCATATGTAATTTTATTGGATTTAGTATCAAAAGTTGCCATGAACAAAGTGATAAACATGTCTTTTCTAATGCGTGGAAAGAGCTCTTCATTTAAAAGGCATAGCACTTCAGAAGGATTTCTACTTTTGTTTACCAAGTGCTTTAAGTGGGTTTGGCAAAGAGCCATCAGAAGTGAAGCTGGCACCCCCTTGCCTGAGACATCTGCTATGCACATACAAAACTTGTGGGAAGACAGTTTGTAAAAGTCATAGAAATCCCCTCCTACTTGTGCAGATGGAACATACTTCGCCCCAATTTCCAGGCCTTTAATGGGTGGGAATTGGCGGGTGAGAAATAATTCCTGTACATCATGTGCTAAGCGAAGGTCTGCATCCATCCGCGTTTTTTCAAATCTGAGGTTCATTGCGTCAGAATTTTTGATCGCAAGGGCAGCTTGCTCCCCCAGGGATTTTATCATGGAAAAATCAGTTTCACTGAAGGAAAGCCCATTGGAAGGGTTGGCAACGGCGATCACGCCTAGACAATCTTCATCATGAACCAAAGGGGCAAAAATCATGGACCTAACAGCTAGTGATTCATCATTGTGCTTGATGACTCTTGGATCCTCTTTTGCGTTGGGAATGAAAACAGGTTTTGCTGTCTTGGCAACTTCGCCTACAATGCCTTCTTCGGCTTCCAAAATTTCAGAATTTAAAATCTTTTCAATAAAGCGGGCCCTTGGGATATCATTTTCATTTGCCATTATTTTGATTGCCCGTTGGGGAGGAAAAAGACCCTCTACCGCAACTCCTTTTAACCTGCCGCTTGGCAGTTGTTCATAGATACAGGCACTCATTGCACCAGTCGTAACAACTGAAGTATGGACAATTCTCTGGTATAATACTTTTCTTTCCACGCCCTCGCCAATCGCTTCGGCCAAGTTATGCATAAACTCAACGGCCAATTTTTTTTCCTGAGCCAGCTGATTTTTTTGATTGAGCAAATCCCTGCGAATTAATTTCCATTTTCTCCGAGCTATCAGCCAAATGGAGAGACCAATGGCACTCCCCCCTAAAAACCAAAAAAAGAATTCCATCTTTGACGGGAGTTTAGCTCATTCCTCTTTTTTTTGCTCAAGGTAGCTCACAACATCTGAAAAGACTTTAAGATTTTTTTCGTTTAAGTTCATCAAAGTCTTATGTGCTTTGTAAATAGTTTCTGAACCAACTATAGTCGAGGAACCTAGGGCGAGCTGTTCAAGATGCTCAGGGCTATGTATTTCTTCGGAACTTATTTCTGTAATTTGATGTATGCCCAGATTACAAACGGTTTCAAGGTTACGACCCCTTAGATTTAGTAGAACGAAACTACCGCCATCTTTGTTGGATCGTATGTTTAAAGCAATACTGACTAAGATCCCGAGAAATGTACTATCCATCCCGGAGCAATCCTGAAAATCAATTATATACCTTTTTTGGCCTGTCTTAGATTGCTCTTCGAAAAATTTTCGAAGAGGTTCGCAATTAAGATAGGTTGCTTTGTTTAAAACCTTAACCAGAGCCCTGTCTGGGGTTACATGTACCCTGAAATTCGATTCCACTAATAAAACAAATTAGAAATTAGTGGATATTGAGTGAGAGCGGAAATTAGTTGAGGACTTCTTTGATTGCGGAAAAGTCAGGAAGTTGTTTGGGGTCGTCGGATGACCAAGCGAAGGTTACTTTTCCTTCAGGCGAAATTACAAAGGCAGACCGTTTTGAAACCCCAGCAAAACCAATAAAGTCCTCATACAACACGCCATAATCCTTTGACACTTCTTTATTGAAGTCGCTAAGGAGAGGAAAGTTGAGTCCTTCCTTGAGTGCCATGGCTTCTTGTGCAAATGGGCTATCCACACTGATTGCAAGAACTTGAGCATTCACTTCTTGATATTGAGATAAATCGTCTCTCACAGAACAAGCTTCTGCCATACAAACGCTTGTGAAAGCGAAAGGAAAGAAAAGAAGTACCACGCTAGACTTACCTTGGTAATCAGCCAGAGAAATATCCTTCAGGCCATCTGGAGTTTTAGTCTTAAGGGTGAAGTTTGGTGCAACTGATCCGATTTCTAATGTCATTTTGTTAAGGGTATTGTGGTTTGAATTATTCTTTTATTAGGTAATAGTTGAGAAGTAACTTGCAAGCTGAATCATGGAAGAATTGAGTCAAAAGCTCTACTCATTCTTATCTCGTAGAATCTTTTGTATGTGGTAGAAAGATTTGTTTAAGAAATGAAAAATTATTTTTTTGAAAATGCCGAGGTTATCATTGGAGAAGAAGAACTCTCGCAACACATTCAGGATGGTCGAAAATTAAAAGTGAAATTCGGGGTAGACCCTACCCGCCCAGATTTAACTTTTGGACACTTAGTAGTCTTTAATAAGCTGAGGCAGTTTCAGGATGCTGGGCATACCGCGATTTTATTAATTGGTGATTACACTGCGAGAATAGGCGATCCTAGCGGACGTTCCGATCTAAGACCCGAATTGTCTGAATATGAAGTTGAGAAAAACGCGGAAACTTATTTAGAGCAAGCGTTCAAAATACTGGACGAGGAGAAGACGATAGTTCGGCGAAATAGTGAATGGTTTAGCAAAATGAGCTTTGCGGATGCATTATCGCTAACAAGAAGTATGACGGTTGCTCGCATGTTGGAGCGCGATGATTTTGAGAAAAGATTCAAATCTAATCAGCCGATTTCCATGGTTGAATTTATGTATCCCCTTATCCAAGGCTATGACTCTATTGTTTTAGAGTCGGATCTTGAGATTGGAGGTAATGACCAGCTATTTAACATGTTAGTTGGCAGAAGTTTACAGAAAGAAAGAGGAATGAGCTCCCAGGCGGTCATGACTTTGCCTTTACTGGTCGGATTAGATGGCACAAGAAAGATGTCCAAGAGTTACGATAATTACATAGCTTTTAATGATTCACCCAAAAATATTTTTGGTAAAACTATGTCGATTTCAGATGAAGTAATGTGGGATTACTATCGACTGCTTTTGCTCAAGGGAAAAGATGAAATCGATGAGTTAAAGAAGGCTCATCCGATGGAGTCAAAAAAGAATTTAGCTAGAGAGTTGACCGGTCTATTCTATGGGACAAAACAAGCTGAAAAAGAATATGAGTCATTTTCTCAGGTTTTCTCCAAAGGAAAAGACCCCGAGGATATGCCTCAGTTTTCTCTTTCATCTCTTCAATTAGATACAGCTTCTTTACTGAATGTGTTAGGAGAGACTAAACTTTTTGAATCCAAGGGACAAATTAGAAGAATGATCGCCCAAGGTGGAGTCAAATTGGACGGTGAAAAAGTTGAAAACGCTGACATAATAATTAATCCTATTGAGGAGCCAGGAAAAATTATTAAAGCAGGAAAAAAGATTTTTATTCGTATCGTTCCTTAGCCTATTGCACTGGTTAATTAGGAAATAACCTTTTTTAAATAATGGGCTGTTTGACTCTTATTATTCCTTAAAAGCGACGGGATCGTGCCCTCATGCAAAATTTTTCCGCCAGATAATCCTCCTTTGGGACCAAGCTCTATCACATAGTCAGCTTCTGCAATCAAATCGACATCGTGTTCGATTACAACAACGGTATGACCGTCATCCACGAGCTCATGTAAAAGATATGTGAGTTTTTGACAGTCTTGAGGGTGCAATCCAATGGTAGGTTCTTCCAAAACATAAAAATTCTTTTTTGAATTCGTGCTTCTCCTGCTTTTTAGTTCAAGGCCATTTGCTAATTCTGAAGCGAGTTTAAGTCTTTGAGCCTCACCCCCTGAAAGAGTGGGAGATGTTTGGCCCAATTTTAAATAACCTAACCCTGTCTGGGTCATGAGAGAAAAGGTTTTGTGCAGAACCTCATCGAAATTAAAGAAAACTTCAGCTTCTTCAAAAGTCATTTCCAAGATTTCAGCAATATTTTTTCCATGCCAACGCAATTGAATTAGTTCATCCTTGTAACGCTTACCTAGGCATTGTTCACACTTAATGTAAGAGTCTGGCAGAAAGTTCATTTCTACCTTAATCACACCTGCACCTTTACAACTCTCACATCTGCCTCCCTGGACATTGAATGAAAAGTCTCCAGACGAAAGTCCAAGTGCTTTTGCTTCGGGTAAGTTTGCAATAAGTTCTCTTATTCTAGACCAAACACCTAAATAAGTTGCGGGTGTGGAGCGTGAAGTTTTTCCAATTGGCGACTGACTTACTTCAATTGCTTTTCTGAATAAGTTACCATTCAATAAGTTAAATTGATCCGATTGGATTTTTTTTGAATTCTCGCGAATCGATCTCTCAACTCCTTGAAAAACGACTCCTCGAATTAGGCTGGATTTACCTGCTCCTGAAACCCCGCAGCATACCGTGAGCTTGGCGAGTGGTATTTTTATATCTACATTCTTAAGGTTGCGGAAATGGACTTTCGATACTTCAAGGAATTGGTTTGTTTCCTCATGCTTACCAGCGGGTAACTTTCGCCAAAATCCTCGGACTGGGTGCTTCATTCCTTTGGATAAGTACTTAGCAGTTTGGGATCTACCCCTTTTAATCAGCTGATCGGGCTTTCCTTTTTCAACCAAACTTCCACCTCTTTCTCCCGCTTTAGGTCCGATTTCTATGATGTAATCAGATTGTAAAATGGTTTCCATATCATGCTCAACCACAAGCAATGAATTCCCCTTTTCTTGCAATTCGCGTAATGAATTTATCAGCTTTTGATTATCTGAAGGATGAAGTCCAATAGAAGGCTCATCCAAAACATATAAGACACCTGAAAGATTTGACCCGAGTTGCCCGGCAAGTCTAATTCTTTGAGATTCACCTCCAGATAAAGAAGCGGTTTCTCGATCGAGCGAAAGATACTCCAAACCAACATTTTTCATGAAGCTTAATCGATCATTTATATCCGGTAGAACAGCATCAAGGATGGTTTTGTTTTGATTACTAACCATTAAATTATTCAAAAAATCTTTAATTTCACAGGGAGGTAGAGAAAGAAGCTTAGGTAAGGAATAGCTCTGTTTCTTTCGTGATGTAAGAAATACATTTCTTCCGATTTCACTGAGCCTTTCTCCCTTGCAGGCGGGACAAATATCTCCATCCACGAGCTTCCACCAATCTCCACTAGCTGGAAGATCTTCCTTCATCCAATCATATATTTTGCCATAGCCCTTGCAGAATAGGCACCACCCGCGAGGAGAATTCCATGAAAGCAAAGATGGTTCAAGGTCTGGATACGCCACTCCCGTACTAGGATCTGATTTACGTATGGAGAACCACTCATTTTCACCTTTAGGGGAAATGAGTAGGCATCTTCCTTTACCAATATCCAGGGCATATTTCACTAAATCTTCAATCACTCTCGGTTTTTGGTTTCCGTCGATCTCTTTTACAAGAACTTCAACATCATGAATACGATAGCGATCGAGTCCTTGAAAATTATCGGTAGATAAGAGTTCCCCATCGCAACGAACGAATTGAAAGCCCTGCTCTTTGGCCCAATTAATGAGAGGTTTATGATGCCCTTTTCGGTTGGTTACGAGAGGAGCAAAGAGTTGAGCCCCGGAGACCCCATCGATTTTACTGACGATTTTTCGATAAATTTGTTGCGGGGTAGAAGCAATTAAAGGCGTTCCATTAACTGGACTGCACTGAATCCCAATCTTGGCGTATAGGAGTCTCAAGTATTGGGCAATTTCAGTGATAGATCCAACCGTTGACTTTTTGGAACCTCGATGAATTCTTTGCTCGATAGCAACGGTTGGAGAAATTCCATTGATTAAGTCCACCTTGGGTCTGCCAATTTGCTCAACGAACTGTCTGGCATAAGAAGACATAGATTCCATGAATCGGCGCTGCCCTTCTGCAAATATAACATCAAAAGCAAGAGAAGACTTTCCTGAACCTGATGGCCCAGTTACTACCACGAACTGGTTAGACGGAATACTAATACTTATATTTTTTAGGTTATTTTCATGGGCACCAATGATTTCGAGGTCTTTTTTGGTCTTAAATGTTGAAATACCTTTTTGATCCAGTGCCATTTGGCTTTGGTGGCACTCTACGCTGTCAGGCGAGGGATGTAATAATCTGGATGTCGGAGTATTAAGACTTTGCAGGGACGAAGGCGTACCATTTGCAATAACCTTACCTCCCAGCTTCCCTGCCCCTGGACCGAGTTCGAGGATCCAGTCAGATTGTTGAAGTACCATGGAGTGATGCTCAATAACCAGAAGCGAATTTCCGCTCTGAGTAATTTTTCTTAGGCAGTTTATGAGCTGTTGCACATCGGAAAGATGGAGACCGGTAGTGGGTTCATCCAAAAGAATAAGCGTAGATTTGTTTCCCGTATTCAAGGGACTCATGAATTTCACCAGCTTTAATCTTTGGGACTCTCCTCCCGATAATGTACTTAGGGGTTGGCCCAGCTTTAGATACCCTAGTCCTAATTCTATAAGAAGGGAGAGCTTTTTATGGGTTTTGGGAAGATTGGTAAATCTAGATAAGGCTTCCGATACAGTAAGGTTAAGGGTATCGGCCACATTAAGACCATCCAAGTGAATTTCTAAAAGTTCTTCCTTAAAGCGAGTTCCATTACAAAGAGAACACGGTACAGAAATATCAGGAAGGAATTGCATCTCAACTGTTTCGTAACCCAACCCTGAGCATGCATCACACCGACCGTTTCCAGAGTTAAAGGAAAAGTCCGCAGCATAAAATCCTGAAGCTTTCGCCTGCTCGGTTCGCCCAAATGCTTCTTTGATCGGGTTCCAAGCATCGACAAATAAAACAGGGTTTGAACGAGGCGACTTTGCCACTGTTGACTGATCAATTAAAACAACATCTGCAAAAGGAATGTCAGTTTTTACCCAACCTTTAGGCGAACCAGCTGAAAGTTCCTCGTAAATCACATCATGCAAAAGAGTTGATTTTCCGGAACCCGATAAACCTGATATGCAGGTGAACATCCCAAGAGGAATTTTTACCTCAAAGTTTTGCAAATTATGGATGGTGGCGTTTCGAATTTCGAGGTTGTTCGAAGAAGTGAGTCGGGGAGGATCAGGCAATCGGACCGATTCGGTTGAAATCTTAGTTAACCACTGTCCTGTAGGAGATTTTTTAGCCCTCAAAATTTCTTTTACGGAACCATTAAAGATAATTTCTCCCCCCGCTATTCCAGGTTGGGGACCCATTTCAATGACTCGGTCGGCAGCCCTTATTACCTGTTCATCATGCTCAACAACGCAGACCATATTTCCAGCCGAAGCTAAATCCCTAAGGATTTTAACCAAGCGACCAATGTCTTGACTATGTAGGCCAATGGTCGGCTCATCTAATGCAAAGAGGGTATCAGTTAGTCCCGCACCTAAACATGCAGTTAAGTTAATTCTTTGAGTTTCTCCTCCACTCAAGCTTCTTGATGAGCGATTTAAGTTCAAATATTCTAAGCCAACATCCCTTAAATATCCCAGCCGCGTACGAATTGCGTCCAGAGGTAAATCTATTTTTGGATTTTGGGTGGATTGAATGTTTTCGAGCAAATTAGATAAATCGGACAGGGGCATGGAATAAAGGTCTGAAAGCGAAAGACCATTCCATCGCCAAAATTCAGTTTCCCGTTTAAACCTAGAACCTTTACACTCAGGGCATTCAAAGTACCCGCGGTATTTAGAAAGAAAGACCCGCACATGCATTTTATAAGTCTTCTTTTCCAGCCACTTAAAAAAACCGTTAATACCATACCAAAGGTCATCATCTTCTTTGTATTGTGGATCGCCGTCCCACAAGAGGCTCCTTTTTTTTGCGGATATTTTTTCCCAAGGTTGATCTGGGTTAATTTTATAATGTCCACATATTCTTAGAAGATCTTGTAGGCAGTTGCTGTATACTTTGCCCTCAAAAGGTTTAATGGCACCTTGGTTAATGGATAAAGAAGGATTGGGAATTACCAGGTTGGGATTGATTTCAATTACTTTCCCAAACCCCTTGCAATTCGGGCAGGCTCCAACAGGTGAATTGAATGAGAAAGAACCGGGACCTAGCTTAGTGTATTGTTTGCCAGTTTTGAACGACCTCAGGCCGACATGTAAATTCTTCAGGAGATGCCCACTTTGCGATCTAGCTTCAGAAAGACCTTTCCCTAATTCTAAAGAAAGACTGATTGCATCTGAAATACGGGAAAGGTTTTTTTGATTTACTCGTACTTGATCTACTACGACGAAAGCAGATGTTTCACCCCAAGCCCCTTCTGCTAAATCTTCAATTCGTGGAAACTCACCATCAATCATGATCCGAGAATGCCCAGCCGTAATTAAGAAATCTAAAAAATCAGTTACATTGAGATTTCCTCGATTCATCCAAAAGCCAAACACGACGGTTTGATCGATGAATTCTTTTAAACATGATCTGGCTTGAGTAGATATATTTTCTTCCGAGAGAATTTCTTTTGGGTTATCAGGATCGTGCAATTTTGCTACTTGAGAAAACCAGACTTTGAAATAGTCGCACAATTCGGTCATCGTACCTACCGTTGATCTTGAATTCCGGACCGAATTTTTCTGCTCTACCGCAATGGAAGGCCTCGCGTTTGTCATAGACTCAATTTGAGGTCTAGGCAGAGATTCCATGAACTGCCTGACATATGGGCTAAATGTTTCTACATATCTCCTTTGTCCCTCTGCGTGTAAGACATCGAAAAGTAAGGTCGATTTTCCCGTCCCACTCAGACCGGTGATCACGGTAAATTCCCCTGGAAAAAGGGAAAGGTCTATACCTTTTAAGTTGTTTTGCCGAGCACCCTTTAGAATGATGGGTTGAGATTTGGTCTTCATGATCAATTCCTAATGACAAATGCAAGAGGAGCAAGACGCTTAAGAAATGGCGTCCCGTAGGGGATTCGAACCCCTGTTGCCGGGATGAAAACCCGGTGTCCTAACCTGGCTAGACGAACGGGACCAAACACTCAATAATGGTAATCCCTTAATGAATCGCAAGATCAATCTCGAAATTTTGTCTCTTCAAACCAAGACTCTCAGAGTTTGACATTAAGCTACGATGCTTTACTTTTTAATCTTTGTCATGAAATCTACCTACAATCCATCCAAACTACGCCGGGCCAGAAAATTTGGGTTTCGTAAGCGTAATCAAACTAGTGCAGGTCGCAAGGTGCTACAAAACCGTCGCCGCAAAGGCAGGGCGAAACTCACAGCTTCGGTGCTTCCCCGTTTTCGCTAACTTAATACTTATCTTGCGTGAGCCACAATTTTTCACGCACAGAAAGGTTGTCCCGAAATACAGACTTTTTACGGATTAAAAATCACGGGATTTCCTTTAAGCACAAACCATTTTGGGTACAGCTACACAGCGGCGAGGGATTGAATCGAAAACTGGGTGTAATTGCGACCAAGCGTTTAGGTAATGCGGTTCGCAGAAATAAGGCGAAACGCCTCATAAGAGAACTTTACCGAAGGTCGAAAGATATGCTTCCAGAGTCATGTCAGATTGTGGTCATACCCAAGAAACCTATTTTTGAAACTGATTTCACTTACTTAGAGTCTTGCTTCAAACAGACTCTTGTTCAGTCAGCCAACAGACTATGAAAAATTATTTACTAGGCGTTATTTTTCTTGTTTTAGCATTTTATTTGATCTGGGAACAGGGATCCCAGCAAGCTGAGAGAAATAATTTCCCTTCGATTACCCAAAGCGAGACCAAGACAGCCAGACCAACTTCTGATGGCAATCAGACTTGGGATGTTAGCCAAAACAGAGAAGATTCCCCTGCCAGTTTCACCTCGAATGAATTTGGAATAAAGCCTGCAAATGAGTTGGGTGATGAGATTCTCACCCCGGGTTTATCCACTGATCTGTCTTCAGTTCTCTTTTCAAATCATACTGGCGGTATTCGTTCTATCCAATTGCACAAATCGGATAGGCTAAGCAAGGCCTACGACTTAAACCACACCCAGAACCCTCTGCTTGGAATTGCCCTCGAAGACAATGCAGGGAACCTGATCGCCGATGGCTTGCCTAATCCCAGAGAGTTTAAAATTGTGGAGGAAAACTCACAACGGATCGTTTTTCGCTGGAAATCGAATAATGATTTACAAATTGATCGTATCTACGAAAGGGATCCCAGCGACGGGTATCTTATTAATCATCGCACTATTTTTAAAAACCTGAGGAGTGCTCCGATCGCGATCGATCGGGTGAGAATGTTTTTAGGTTCAAGTTTTCAAATTCCCCGTATGTATAATCCTTTTGATCAGGCATCCACTTACCTGAGCGTTGGCTATTACAACGATGGTGCCCCTTTAGCTGAAGGGTGTTCATGTGCAACCTGTAGTGGTAGAATAGATGGCGAGAAAGAAGAATTTTTTCAATTAAACGAAATGGGACCCAGTGGTAAAATTGAACCCCGTAGGTTATCCAAGGCTAAATGGGCATGCGTCAACAATCAGTTCTTTGTTAATATTCTTAAACCTGAATCTGAACTGACAGATTTTCGAGTTATGGGTGAGTCTGTCCAAACAACAACTTCAGCTGATGGTAAGGAAATCCTTGGTATAAGTGGGGCAATCTCCTTTCCTTTGGGAATTCTTAAGCCTGGAGAGCCAAAAGAATTCTCTTTTAGTTTGTACGCAGGTCCGAAGGATTATGTGGAACTCTCTAAGTTATCCGCAGAACAAAAGAAGGTTATGCAGTTTGGTATTTTTTGGTGGATTTCAGAACCGCTTAGCTGGAGTTTAAATAAACTTAGTTCAATATTTGGAAGCTATGGATTAGGAATTATTGTGCTAACTATATTAGTAAAGCTCATCCTTTGGCCTTTAACTGCCCAAGCAACTCGATCTCAAAAGAAGATGCAGGCACTGCAGGGTCCCCTCTCCAAATTAAGGGAAAAGCACAAGGGAAGTCCGCAAAAACTAAATCAGGAAATGATGAAGTTTTACAAAGAGCACAAAGTGAACCCTTTTGCTGGATGCTGGCCTATTCTTATTCAAATCCCAATTTTCCTGGGAATGTTTTGGATGCTTAGATCAGCAGCAGAGCTATATGGGCAGCAATTTATGTGGGCTACTGACCTATCTGAGCAAGATAATGTAGCTATGCTTCAGGGCTTCTCTTTAAATATTCTCCCAATTTTTATGGTTGTCACTCAATGGTATCAAATGCGCTTAAACCCGATGCAGCTTGGTCCAGAAATGAGTGAAGCTCAAAGAATCAATGCTAAAATGATGCGGTTTATGCCCTTCATGTTTTTGGTGTTCCTTTACTTCTTCTCTTCTGCCCTAGTCCTGTATTGGACTGTGCAAAACATCATGACGATTTTACAAACCTTGCTTACGAAGAATTCCGTCGATTTGCCGAAAATTTCTACAGATTCGGATGATTCAAACGATCGTCTTGATACGAAAACCAAGAAAAGTAACAAAACAGAAGATTACCAAGAATTAGATGAAGAACAGGCGAAACAACGCAACCTTCTTGGGTTAAAAATTAAGGGCAAAATCGATTTATCGACGCTTGAGTCTAGATATGAGGAAAGAATGAAAAATTATTCACCTGAAAAATTATCAGCTATGTCAGAACAAAAGAAAATCCTTGCGGAGGAAAAGCGTGACAAGATCAAAGAAGCTTATAAATTTCTTAAGGAGGAATTAGAAAAAAAATCATAAGTACTTCAATTTTTTAACTAGATTTTTCTCATGTCAGGACACAGTAAATGGGCAACAACTAAAAGGCATAAAGCTGCTGTTGACGCCAAAAGAGGTAAAATCTTCAGCGTAATCAGCAAAGAAATTTCTTTAGCTACCCGAGACGGAGGAAAAGACCCAGAATTTAATCCGAGACTCAGAACGCTCATCCTCAAGGCGAAGCAATCCAATATGCCTTCGGATAACATTGATCGCGCGATTAAGAAGGGTGCTGGAGAACTCGGTGGAATCACCATAGAGGAGCTACTCTATGAGGGGTATGCCCCCGGAGGAGTGGGATTGATCGTTGAGGTTACTACGGACAATAAAAATCGCTCTGCTTCTGAGGTTAGAAGTACTTTCTCAAAGGGAGGTGGCAATCTCGCTGGCGTGGGTGCCCTAGCCTTTAATTTCAAGCGCAAAGGACAATTTCTTCTGGCTTTAGAGAAAATTGCTGAAGATGAATTAACAGAACTTGCTTTGGAAAACGAAGCCGAAGATGTCCTTATCGAGGATGATCACTACGAAGTCATTTGTGAAGTCAGTGAATTTGATCGACTGGCCGAAGCATTTGAAAAAAAGGGAATTGAGCCAGATTCATCTGAGCTTGCCTATCTGCCGAACACTTTAGTGACGATTGAAGATGAGGAAACAGGTCGTAAAGTTTTGAATTTAATTGAATCTTTGGAGGATTTAGAGGATGTAAAATCCGTTCATGGAAATTATGACATGAACAAAGCTTTATTGGATAAAATTTCCTGATACTTTGAACATTTAAGCCTGCAAAGGCGTTCTCTTAAATAATGCCTTCTTCCAATCCATACCTAAACCAGCCGAAAGAAATTGGAGTGGTTAAAGAAGAGACATTTGTTAGTGAAACTCCATTTAAACTTACCAATGGTACTTCCTTGGACCGGATTGAACTAAGGTATGAGTGTTACGGAAAACTAAATGCCCAAAAAGATAATGCAATTTACATATGCCATGCATTAACAGGCGATCATCATGTAGCAGGCATTTACCATGAATCAGATGAAAAACCAGGTTGGTGGAACCATGTGGTTGGTCCAGGTAAGCCCATTGATACAAACCGTTTCTTTGTATTGTCTTCAAACTGCCTAGGTGGATGTAGAGGTTCTACGGGGCCCTCAAGCAAAAGTCCTAGCGAAGATGGAGCCTCGATGGGAGCAAACTTTCCTGATCTTTCGATTTCAGATATGATTCACGCACAGAAAGCATTGGTCGATCATTTTGGGATTTGCCAATTACATGCTGTGATCGGAGGAAGTATGGGAGGCATGCAGGCACTGCAGTGGATCGTTGAATATCCGGGTTTTGCCAAAAATGCGATTATCATTGCTGCCACTGCCAAGCACAGCGTTCAAACCCTAGCCTTTAACGAAGCAGGAAGGTGTTCAATTCGTGGTGATTTAGCTTGGGAAAAGGGTAATTACCAAAAAGGAGCAGGTCCCCGGAAAGGATTGTCCGTTGCCCGAATGATGGCACACATCACTTACCTATCCGATGTTGGTATGGAAGAAAAGTTTGGGGGAGATCGTAGATTGGACCCTACTAAAGAATTTGAATTTAGTGTTCAGGGCTATCTTGATTACCAAGGGAAAAAATTTGTTGATAGGTTTGACGCGAACTCTTACCTAAAGCTTACAGAGGCTTTGGACCGATTCAATCTTGTTGGAGAAAAGGGCCTAGAGGAGGCCGTTTCTGAAGTGGATACGAGAACCCTTGTCATCGCTTTCTCGAGTGATTGGTTGTATACCCCAAAACAAAATAAAGACATCGTTGATGCTCTTTTGAAAGCTCAAAAAAATGCCTCATATTTGGAGATCAATCATTCCCATGGTCATGATTCTTTTCTTATCGATTCAGGCCCATTTCTTCGTTCGCTTGCCAGTTTTTTACAAACAGACGATTCTGTAAATGAGCAAAGCAATGAGGTCGACGGGTTTAGAAAGATTAAAAATCGATACGATGTTAAAAAAGAAGTAGATTTTCGTGCCATCGATGAATGGGTGCAGACCGAAGATAAGGTCTTGGATCTTGGATGCGGCAGAGGTCTCCTCTTGGAGCATCTTCGGGAAACCAAGGATGTTCAGGGTTTGGGAGTTGATTGGAAACTTCGTAACGCCATCTCTTGTGTGTCCAGGAAAGTACCTGTATACCAGGAGGAAATTTTAACCGCATTATCTAAGTTTAACGACAATTCTTACGATTGGGTTATTTTTTCTAGGATGGTTGAAACCCTTCCAGAACCCGGTTGTATTTTAAAAGAAGCACTTAGAGTGGGTCACAAAGTTGCCATCAGTTTTGTGAATTATGGGTATTGGAGAAATCGTCTAAATTTTGTTCTCAAGGGCTGTCGTATTCATAACGAGGTCTACCCTCATGAATGGGAAAGTAACCACCTAAGCAATCATTTTTCGATCCGTGAATTCGAAGATTTTTGCAAAAGATTACAATCTTCTGGAATAAAATTAAAGCTGGGCAGGAAGCTTTTTTACCGAGGCGATTGGGTGAGAAAATGTTCGGTTCTCCCCAATCTGCGAGCCGGGTTGGCCATTTACGAATTAATTAATTCTGAAGATTAATTTTTCCCACGGTTCCACCTGTAGGCGGATGCATATCCCCATGCCAGCCCAACCGCAAGACCTCCTGCATGAGCCCAATTAGCAATACCGCCAAACATTCCGGTAAAGCAAAGAAGAAAAAACCCAAACATGATCATTGCAACCGTTTGGTCTAACCTGAATCCATCTGCTGGATCGAGGCGGTTTTTTACCCAGACATAGCCAAAAAGGCCATATACCACACCCGACATTCCGCCAAAAGCGGGTCCGGAAAATACAAACTGAAAAAGATTGGAAATAAGTGCAATCAACAGAAGAAAAGTGATGAAAAACTTGGCCCCCTTTCGTCTTTCAATTTGGCTTCCTAAATCGTGTAGCCAAAACATATTAAATAAGATGTGCAAAAAGTTAAAGTGAAGGAAAACGGGAGTGAAAAACCTCCATACTTGTCCATTGGCAATTTCCGACAATTGACCATTCATTTTCTCAGAAATAAAAAGGCCACCGACAATCTCTGTATTTTTCCCCATGCCAGAGACGAGGAATACAGCGACACAGGTGATAATAATGGATAATGTTATGACTCCTGGAGAGAGATCACTTTTTTGCCATTTTTTCCCTAAATTATATTGCTTAAACCCTCTTTTATTAAACGAAATATTTGGTTCTTTTATAATTTCTTTTTTGGGCACCTCGGAAAACTTTGAGTCTTCTGGGTTGGCCTGAAACTCCTTCAAGTAAGAGTTTGCAAGGGCAAGGCGATCTTCATCTTCAACCCAAACTTCGCTCGTCTCTTGATCTTCAGATGCATTTTTTTCAAGGGAAGATTCAATACCCTGCTTTTTTAGGAAATTCCAAAACCTCAAAGCATGATTTTCTGAATTAAATTGAGCGATACGTCTCATTTACAAATATATTTAGGTGAAGAGGACTCTTTTATAAAGTGAAAATACTCGTAAGAGAAGTTGTTTCAATTTGCATTTGAGGATAACTCAAGAGAAAGGGATCCATTTTCTTCGATTCTAGCTCGGATAACATCCCGTTTCAAGTGATCGAGCATCTTTTCCTGGGATAATTTTAAAGTTAAAGCTTTCATTTTTTCTAGATGCGGGTCAATTGGGAAGGAATAAGTATCTTTGAATCGCAAGTGTTCAGAGCGTCTTATCTGCCAAGAACTTTTTTTATGAGAACCTTGCTTAACGGCTTTGGCTTTTTTGAGCAGATTGATTTTTTCATTTTCCAGTACTTTTGATTGTATGGAATTTAGAATTTCTAGAGACTCACTCACCCTCTCCATTGACAGAAGAATGCGAGCTTTGGAAATCTTGATGTAATCAATTTCATCATCAGATCTTGCTCCAAATTCATTTAGGAGGACCTCCCAGGCAGCGATAGCACTTTCATCCATCGTATGGTTAAAATCAAAGAAACTCTGAGCGAATCGTAATTGGTAATCGAAATTTGTGGGTTCTAAGGCGGCAGCCTCCTTAAAACATTCATGCATCAGGGCCAAAAGCTTTTCATGATTCTCGATCCCTTCTAATTCGTTTTGGAAAAGAAAGATGAAGTTTCCTAAGTCAAAGTGATATACAGGTTCTGTCGGAGAAAGTCTTGTGGTCATCAACAAAAAAGGAAATGCCTCCAGTGGTTTCCCTTTTTCGACCAAAAAGTTTCCAATAAACTGTTTGACCACAGCAATATTAGGATTGATTTGATCCGCTTTGAGAAACAATTCCAAGGCTGCTTCTTTTTGGTCAGTTCGGGAAAGGAACTTTCCGAATAAAATATAACCATTTAGATGTTCCGGGTTACCCAATAAAAAGTTTTCATACCAGGTTACGATCTCTTGTGCTTCTCTGGTCAGTGCGTCCTCCGTCCAATTTCTACCGTTCTTAAAAAGTTTTTCTTGGCGGGTGATGATTTTGGATAGCTCGAGATCGGCAAGATTAGTGATCTGGCTGTAAGTTTTTGCTGGGTTCAACAAAAGCATTGAGCATACAAAAAAATAAAAGGTGGTTATACATTGGGTCATCTGAGGTCACCTATCTTTGCTAAAGCAATCCTCCTTTCAAGCTTGGAACTTATTTCACTTAGATTAAGGTCGAAATAGCATTCAAAATATGAAGAAAATATTCACCTTACTCATCGGTATTTTAATATACCACAATTGCTTTAGTGAGGAGGTTTGGAAGCCATCTCTAACTTACGAGCAGGTTGTATTAAAGGCGAAAGAAGGTTCTCCCTATTATATGGGCTTATTGGGAATTTTCCTTCGATCAGGAGAAGCGGGTTGCTCGGTTAATTTAAGTGCAGCCGAACAGTGGTCGAAGGCAGCCTTAAAAAAAGGGCATCCATTTGGCTCTTACAATTTAGCAAACCTTGCCATGTTGAACGGAGATTTTGCTGAAGCGACCAGGCTTTATCAGGATGCGGCTTTACTTTTGCAAAGGAGAGCCTCGGAGGGTGATCCTGTTGCGATGTATTGTATGGGTGAAATTGATTTTCAGGTTCTTCCCACAAATGTCTCTCGGGCACTGGATCTATTTCAAAAATCAGCAGATGCTGGTTACCCACAGGCACAGGCCACCATTGGTGCCCTTTTTCTTAAGGGATTACCTGGTATCCTGGATCGAGATCCAGACAAAGGAGTTTCACTTTTATCGGAAGCGGTTCGGGCAAAATCTCTTACGGCCAGATTTAACCTGGGTATGGCTTATTACAATGGAGACGGTGTTAATCAGGACTCTGTTAAAGCCGCACAGTGGTTGCAGGTTGCTGAAAAACAAAATTTTGCAGAAGCACAGTATGTTTTAGGCAGGCTGCTTACAGAGGGGGATGAAAATCTACCCAAGAACCTTAGTCAAGGGGTGCATTTTTTGCGAAAAGCTGCGGGTCAAAACCATAAATTAGCGAAATCTTATCTAGAAAAACTTGGGAGTCAGGGATCGGATCATGCGACTGAACTGCGAAATGATAGTGATTCACCGGCAAGTCCATCGATGGGAGATGATGAAAGAATTCAGTTAGCTAGAAAGTACTACACAGGAATTGGAAAAGCCAAAGATTATGATAAAGCTTTTCAGTTATTACTGCCCCTCGCTCAAGGAGGGTATCCAGAGGCAGCTCGACTTGTTGGGCTGATGAAGCTTTCCGGGAAAGGTACTGCGAAAAACCCTAAAGAGGCCAAGCAATGGTTATCTGTTGCCGCCCAAAAAGGGGATATCTCTGCTCAAAAGATGCTTAAACAGTATAGTTCTCTTTTCAATTAGTATCATATTGTTCGCCAATCTTGGTAATTTATTGGCAGAAAATACGATCCGATTAAAAACTTATTTAAGTGGAGTCTATTAAAAATTTACCTGTTTTTAAAGAGTTCCATTGTATTCAGGATGCGTGGAAAAACCATAGGCATTTAATTTTAAAATCACCTACGGGTTCTGGGAAATCGATTGCCCTACCCTTTTTGTTAGCTGAGTCCGGAATGGTTGATGGTAGAATTATTGTTAGCCAACCGAGAAGAATAGCCGCAAGGACTCTGGCACATCAGGTTGCTCATTTAGCTAATTGGAATGTGGGAAAGGAAGTTGGGTATGAGGTTCGTTTCGAAAAAAAAAGTTCTTCCAAAACTCAAATTCTTTATGCAACAGATGGAATTGTTCTGAACAAGCTTCTCAGCAGAACGGGACTGGAGAATTTGGAGGTTCTTATCTTAGACGAATTTCATGAAAGAAGTGCCCATATAGATCTATGCCTTGCATTGGCTATCAGACTTAGCGAATCTTATCCAAAGTTGAGGATTATTGTAACTTCCGCAACTCTTGATCTGGATAAGCTCAGTCGTTTTACCCCTAATTCCTTTCCCTTGGAGTTAACAGGTAAAAGTTTTCCGGTAGAAATAGAGCACAAAGCCATTCCTGGTCAGAATACCCTCTGGAAATCAGTTGCTGACCTTCTTCCGAAGCTCCTAACTCGTTTTGATGGTGACATCCTTATTTTTATGGATGGTGCTTACGAGATAACAAAAACGATCCAAGCAATCTTAGCATGCCCCTGGTCGAATAGCCTGGATGTTAGGCCTCTCTTTGGTGAACTTTCAGTAGAAAAGCAAGATTTAGCCCTACAGCCATCCAAGAATCGAAGGATTATCGTCAGTACAAATATTGCTGAGACTTCTCTGACGATCGAGGGCATCACGGTTGTAATCGATACTGGTAAAGCAAAGAAAATGCGTTTCGATTCGAAGCGTGGTATTAATGTTTTGCTGAGTGAACCAATTAGTAAAAGTTCTGCAGATCAGAGAGCTGGAAGAGCGGGACGACTCAAGCCTGGATATTGCTTGAGATTGTGGTCGAAACTGGAGCACGAAAATCGCCCAGATTTCGACTCTCCAGAAATCTCATATATAGATTTGAGTGAAATTTATTTAAATTTAAGGTCAGCTGACCTGAAGCTCGAAGACCTTAAGCTGCTGGATCCTATTTCCCAGGAAGCTGTCCATAAAGCACAAGAAAAACTTCTATTGCTGGGAGCTGTGAATCACCATTTTGAATTAACTTCTCATGGGGAACAAATGAGTAAAGTGCCTACCCACCCAACTTGGGCACATGCATTACTTATCGCCAAAGACAATGATTCTGTCCCGGTAATCGCACTGCTTTTAGCCATTTTGGATGGCCGTTCTTTCGTCCAATCTGGCTGTTTGGCAGACTTTTATCAGATGCAGAAACCAAGATCCGATATTTATTGCTTACTTTTGGCATTTGAGGAAGCACAACGAAGAAATTTTTCTGTAATTGAGTGCCGAAAAGTCGGAATCCATGCTGTCCGGTGTCAAGAGATTGCCAAGGTCGCACAGATGTTATGCAACTTAGTAGGCCATTCCTTTACTTTAGTCCTTAACCAATACGAATTCCTAGCCAAGGCACTCCTTCGGTGTTTTCCAGACCAAATTGCATTTTTGGTCAGTAACGGGCAAAAGATTTATCAGGATGGATGTGGAAGACGGTTACATCTGAGTAATCAGTCTGTAGTTGGTGCCGAAAAATTTGTCTTAGCATCACAAATTTTAGAAAAGCGGGTGAAGGGAAGAATTACCCTAGAGATGGAGTGCGTGAGTGGCTTAGATGAGTCGTGGATCAGAGAGTTTTTCTCTGATAAAATAAAGAACAAGGAAGAAACATTTTTGGATCTTTCGACAAGGATGGTCGTGAAACGAAGGACTGAAGGTTGGGGTACTTTCATCTTATCTACCACTGAAACACAAGAAGTCAGTGGGGATGAAAAAACAAAGGCTTATGCAGAAGCACTCTTAGCAGGAGACCTAAAGCTTAAAAATTGGAACGCTCAAGTAGAAAAATTTTTGGATCGAAAAAGCTTTTTAGCCTCCAAGTACCCAGAATACGAAGTGAGTCGTTTTGATGAAGATACGAAGTTTCTTTTTTATCAGGAATTATGTGAAAAGGCCTCAACTTGGAAAGAAATCAAAAACTTAGAAATCTATCAGCCTTTGTTAGAGTGTTTTAGCTCAGAAGAAGTAAAACTGCTGGACGAAGCAGTTCCCGAAACGATCGATTTAAAAATGGGGCGTAGGCCTTTTCCATTAGATTATTCCTCTAAAGATGAGGTAATTTTGAGAGTGGTCCTGCAAGACTTATATGATGTATTGGAGCACCCATCGATAGTTTTTGGAAAATATCCATTGGTATTGGAAATATTGGCACCGAGCCGTAGACCTGTCCAAAGAACATCCAACTTATTAAACTTTTGGAAAACTAGTTATCCGGTTGTCCGAAAAGATTTGGCAGGTCGTTACCCAAAGCACGAATGGCGTTAGCTAAAATCCACTTCCACCGTATAATTTATGAATTTATTTGGGGGCTAAGAATCAAAGTCCCCCTTCATGATACCCAAGTAAAAGGTTGGTTTGGTGAGTGGCTTGCCAAAGACTATTTGATCGGCAAGAAATTTAAGATTATTCAAAAAAATTGGCATAGCCCTTATGATTTCAGGAAAGAAATTGATTTAATTGCAATGAATAGTGAGTGCCTGGTATTTATTGAAGTTCGGGCTCGTTCTCAATCTGCCATCAACAGCGGATATTTTTCTTTAAATTATAGAAAGAGAAAATCTCTTCTTGGTGCATTTAATGACTTCTTAAAGGAGCATGATGGGGCATATCCGATCTATCGTTTTGATGTGATCGAGGTAGATTTGGGTTCACACTGGGGAAAAGTATTTCATCATGAAAACGTTTCCCTCTTTCCATAGTAATTTACACCCCGTATTGTGTCTGGCTCATGACAAATTTCAGTAAAAGAACCATTCCTCCAACCGTAATGGTCATTTTTGGTGCATCGGGAGATTTAACTTCGCGCAAATTGGTTCCCGCTCTCTTCAATTTATCCATCGATAAATTACTTCCAGAGAACTTCTTTTTAATAGGATATGGTCGGAAGTCTGTTGAAAATGAAGAGTTCAGAAATACACTCAAGAAATCTCTCAATTCTTATTCTCGTAGACCGGTTGATGAAAAGGTTTGGAGTAAATTAGAACCCAATGTGTCCTTTCATAGCGGGGCTTATGATGATGAGAAAAGCTTTGATTCCCTTAAATCTAAGATTGAAGAAATCGAAAGCTCGGTAGGAGAACCAGTACAGAGTATTTTTTACCTCTCAACGCCGCCATCTGGATTTCTTCCAATTCTTGAAAATTTGGGGAATAGTGGCTTAGCCAGACTCCACCACAACACCCCATCTGCTTCGAAAGTAATTATCGAAAAGCCTTTTGGCCGCGATCTTGAGAGTGCCCGGGAGCTCAACCAGATGATTAATCGAAGATTTGCTGAATCTCAGGTATTCCGTATTGACCATTACTTAGGAAAAGAAACTGTACAAAGCTTATTGGTGCAAAGATTTGCCAACACTGTTTTTGAGCCTGTCTGGAATCGAAATTATGTTTCCTGTGTACAAATAACTGTATCTGAAGAATTGGGTGTGGGCTCCCGTGCAGGTTACTATGATCGTAGTGGAGCTTTGCGGGACATGATTCAGAACCATGTCATGCAATTACTGGCTCTAACCACCATGGAGCCACCGTCCTCTTTGGATCCTGAGGCGATTAGAGATGAGAAAGTGAAAGCTTTACAGGCTATCAAGCCATTATCCTTAGATACTTCTCACGCAGAAGTTGTTCGTGGTGTTTATTCAGAAGGCCTGGTTGGTGGTGAAAAAGCAATCGGTTATCTGGAGGAAGATGGAGTGCCAGCCAATTCCTTCACCGAGACTTATGCGGCTCTTTGCTTGCAACTAGACAACTGGAGGTGGAAAGGGGTTCCTTTTTACATAAGATCCGGAAAAAGGCTTAAGCAAAAAGTCAGTGAAATTGTGGTTCAGTTTACCAGGCCTCCTGCGATCCTTTTCGGTCAGAATTCCCAAGTTCCCCTCTCTCCGAACCTGCTTAAAATTCGTATTCAACCAGATGAGGGTGTGAGCTTAAGTTTAAATTCAAAAACTCCTGGATTGGAGACAAAACTGCAGCCCGTTAATCTTTCTTTTGGATATGATACCACATTTGGCTCAAACACCCCCGAAGCATACGAAAGACTCATTTTGGACGCACTAGTAGGAGATGGCACCTTATTTATTCGTGGCGACGAAGCTGAGCAATCATGGGGGCTGCTTTCACCTGTACTCCAGTCATGGAATGGACAAGGAACTACTGGATTAGAAAAGTATTCTGCGGGTACTTGGGGACCGCTTGCTGCAGATAAATTATTGCTCCAGCGTGGGCATGAATGGTTAACCAATTAATAGATGCGGACTTTCAAATTATGGATATTATTTTCTTGGAGTTACTTCCTAATGTTTAGTGCCTCTGGAAGTGAAATTCCTGTCCCCAAAGAGCAAAATATGACAAAATCATCCAGTGTTGAATTTGCGTTAGTGGGGGGAGGTTGTTTTTGGTGTACCGAAGCAGTTTTTGAAAAAATAGAAGGTATATTGGAGGTAGTTTCTGGGTATGCAGGGGGTGCTTTAGCCAACCCTACATACAAGGATATATGTACCGGGCAGTCTGGTCATGCTGAAGTGATCAAAATTAAGTTCTCAGCAGATATTATATCCTATGCTGAAATATTAGAAATTTTTGGTAAAGCTCATGATCCCACTACCCTGAACAGACAAGGAGCGGATGTGGGTACTCAATATCGATCCACTATAATGTATTATAACGAGGATCAGGAAAAAATTGCCCGTAGTTGGAAAAAAAATCTCTCTGGCCAGTTTGTTGATCCAGTAGTTACCGAAATCGTACCTGCTCCAACATTTTATCCCGCAGAGGAGTATCATCAGGACTATTACGCCAAGAACCCTAACCAAGGCTATTGCTCTTTTGTAATCCGGCCTAAGCTTAAAAAATTGGGTTTAGAAGACTAAGCAGTTGAAGTAAAGCCCTGCATTTGTGTAGCAGTTCAACCCTCTTTGAATGGGTCTAGTTTTATGTAAATTCTGTTTTAGTCAGGAACAAATCCATCGGGCGCTCGAAAATGACTTTGTTGAAAACTAAAAAAAGATATTTTTACAATTTTTAGAACCCTGATTAAATAGAGGATGTTGGAGCATTAAAGTTGTTGCATCAGAATCATTAATGTAAATATCATAAAATTATGAATGATTTTGATTTTAACAAAACAACCAAATCTATTCAGCACATTTCCGATTGGTTCGAAAAGAATCAATGCAATTCCTTACTCGTAACTAGTTTGTTTGATGATATCCCTGGGGTGAGCTTTTTTATCAAGGATAGGGATCATAGGTTGATCATGGTAAATGCAGGTTTTTTACCACGGTTGGGTTTGTCTCAGGAAGAATTGTTTGGAAAGTCTGACTTTGATATTTTCCCTGCGAGGTTAGCCGAGCATTTCAGGCGGGATGATCGCGAGATCTTTGAGTCGAAAAAACCAAAGCTTAATATATTGGAACTTGTTTTCAATAGCCAGGGTTTACCCGATTGGTATCTGACAAATAAGTATCCTCTCTTCAATGATCGAAAAGATGTCATTGGATTGATGGGTACGGTCCGTCCCTACGGCGATGGCGAAAATAAAGAATTAAAGTGGGAGAGAGATGATGAAATTGGTCGTGCGGTAAATCATATCCGAAATCATTTTCGAGGGGAAATTTCGATCAGTGATTTAGTTCGTATTTCTGGTCTTACGCACCGAAAGTTACATCGCGGATTCGTTGAACTATTTGGGATCGCTCCCATGCAATTTATTACCCGAACCCGTATCGAAGCTGCTTGTGATGATTTATTATCATCCACCAACAAACTCTCCGTTATAGCTAAAGAAAATGG
>JAYPAW010000001.1:15024-29934 GCA_038123915.1 Opitutales bacterium | reverse complement strand
ACAGAGATGAGCTTTTTACCTGCAAACTCAACCAAATGAAAATCTACGATCTCATGATGATCAATCCATAGGTTGCGAAACCAACCGCGCAATGAATACCCACGCTCATCGATCTTTAAACGGGACCACTCAAATATCTGATCCAGCAAACTCAGCAGGCAAACAAGGCCGGTCAGAAGAGTACCCACCCAGCTTACAACCGGACCAAATCGGTTCACCACCGCAAAAAAAGCTGCAACCACCAGTAAAAAAAGAGTAAAACATGCCTGTCTCCACCCAATCGGCTTTACCACCACATATTTTCTCTTTTGGTTCTTCCTCACTCTACCTCACTACGAAGGAAGCCCATTCAAAAGATGGATTAAAGGGGGCGCAGGGTCGGGAATAAAATCGTATCCCGTATATTGGCCGCTTTGGTTAAGAAAATGACCAAGCGATCAATCCCCATACCCATACCACCGGCCGGAGGCATACCATGCTCCAGGGCAAGAAGGAAGTCATCATCCAATTCCTGGGTTTCCTCACCCACCTGCTTTAAAAAGGCTTCTCTTTGAACAGCTGGATCATTTTGCTCGGAATAAGCCGGTGCAATTTCCTGACCGTTGATACAAAGCTCAAACACATCGATGGTTGATGGGTCGCTTTGCGTGATTTTGGCAAGGGGGCAAAGTTCTTTGGGTATATGAGTCACAAAAGTGGGTTGCACGAGGGTATGCTCAATGACTTTTTCAAACACATCGTTGGTCACTTCAAAGTCTTCCAGTTCGGGGTCGACATCAATGCCCATCTCCTTGGTTTTGGACAACTTCTCTTCTTTGGGTAACTCAAACCAGTCATCCCTGCCAACCGCTTCAATGATCAAATCCTTATACTTCGCTTCTCTCCAACTTCCGGAAAGGTCAATCACATCCCCTTCAGGTCTTTCAATCTGTAGAGAACCCAGGGCACGCTCTGCAACCTGCTGGATCAAGGAACGGGTGAGTTCCATCATACCCCGGTAATCTGAATAAGCCTGATAGGCTTCCAGCATGGTGAACTCGGGGTTGTGACGACGGGAAAGCCCCTCATTCCGAAAGACCCGACCGACTTCAAATACCCGGTCAAACCCGCCCACAAGCATACGCTTGAGATGAAGTTCCAATGCGATACGTAAATTAAAGTCGCAGTCCAATGCATTAAAGTGGGTACGAAACGGACGGGCGGCTGCCCCTCCGGAGACCGACTGAAGCATGGGGGTTTCCACCTCAATAAAATCACGCGACCACATAAACTCCCGGATTTCACGAATGATTTGACTGCGTGCCTTAAAGCGCTCGCGAGATTCATCGTTCACAATCAAGTCGAGATAGCGCTGGCGGTAAATCTGATCACTATCACTGAGCCCATGCCACTTTTCTGGTAATGGACGAAGGGCTTTGGAAACCAACCGGTATTCCTTTGCCCGAACTGTGACCTCTCCGGTCTTGGTTCGAAAAAGAGGACCGCGAACACCGATAAAATCGCCAAGGTCTAATTTTTTGAAAGTGGCATATTCATCCTCCCCAATTTCATCTTTGCGCACATAGGCCTGGATTTTGCCTTCACGATCAAGCAGCTTCAAAAAGGCGGCTTTGCCCATCAAACGAAAAGCAACGATCCGGCCCGCAACCGAAACTTCAGGTCCGCTCTCCTCACCTTCGCTTAGGAGACCAATCGCTTCGCAGGATGCGTGGGTTTGATCCCAGTTTGCGAGGAACGGGTTTTGCCCGTTCTCACATAAACCACTCAGTTTGGCCTGGCGGACTGCCACTTGGTCGCTTCCGTCCAACTGCTCTTGTTGTGCGGGTTTTTTCTTATCTTCTTCGCTCATTACAAAAGAATTCAATCATGACACCTCACCACCTAACTGACAATGGAAATTGCCCGATGGAGAAGCAAACCTTACGCAGGTACTTTCGCTAAAACCGGGCGGAACCCGAGGTTACGGAATCGATGGTTTAAGGAATTGGTGGACCGGGAGGAAGACTGGCACTCGACCGCAGACTTCATATATGCCCCGCCCCGACTGATCCGGAACTCGTCCTGCTCGGTGTTATTCAATAGCGTATTCACAAAAGAATTACCCACCCATTCACGGACATTTCCATACATATCAAAAAGCCCCCAAGGGTTTGGTTTCTTTAAACCAACTGGATGCAGTCTTTTCTGACTGTTCCCGCGAAACCATCCGTGTTCTGATAGTTCATGCCCATGACTGCCAAAATAATAATCAGTGAGCGTGCCTGCCCTACATGAGTACTCCCACTCGACTTCGGTAGGTAACCGGAACTCATACTTATCGGGCAACCTCCCATCGCTTTTAGTAAGGATGGTGAGAGCTTTGCAAAAGGATACCGCATCCAGCCAGGATACATTATTTACCGGTAAAACATGAACATTATCACGGATAGAGGGGTCATAATGACTGGGATTATTCCCCATTATCCTCGAGTATAAATCCTGAGTAATCAGGAGTCTGGACATCCAGAAACCATTTTTAACCCGCACCAATTTCGTTTCTTCCGAGTAAGGAACCTTGAGGGAAATCTCTCCTGGAGGAATCCATGAAAAATCACCCGCATTATCATCTTTGTATAAATCACCTGGGCTGTGTATCTCGGCTGGTTCCGGGACAACCTCGACCTTGGTGGCAACCGGATGCCTGGTCGGAGAACTTGTCTTGGCCGATGGTTTAGTATCCACCTCTTGCTTTGGTTCCAACCGGTTTACTGGAGCTTTTTTCGTGGAAGAAGGTTTAGGAGTAACTGGAAGCGGCTCTTTCCAACGGGCAAGTTGAGATTCTCGAGACTTTTCCCAAAAGCCCCATAAAATTTTTCCGTGGTCGACCACCTCATCCTCGCTATCCACCAACTCAGTTTTGCTGGAAGCTGGGGCATCCATCTTTTCAAAAATGGCTTCCAGTGCCTTATCCATCCAATTTTCTTCGCTAAGAAAGATGGATTGGAACTGTTGCAAACAAAGGGCAAGTCCAGCAGGAAGCGTGGTTTCCTCAACAAACACCGTAAGGATTTCCTTGTTTTCACTAAGGGCATAACCCACCTCACTCCTCACATACCTGGAGTCCACTGATCGTGGCGAAATAAATACGATAAAAAGAGACGAACCTTTGATTGCGTTGGCTATTTCTTCCACCCATTCGCCTGCCGGTTTAATCCCCTCATCATACCAGATATTAGCCCCCCTTTGGTGGAGTTTACGCATAGCATTAAAAACAGATACCTTATCAGCATGAGCGTAACTTACGAAAGAATAGGGTCCTTCCCCCGAATAGGCATCGAAGGGAGCAGATAAACCAAGTGCCTGAGTATGTGACTTCATCGAGCTAGAGCTTAATAGCCTTTTCGCTGGAGAATATACACCGGATAAGCACCAAAGTCTTTGGCGAGTTCAAGGTTACCCGCATATTCAAAATCAAAGTCTCCGTAACAATAAGAAATAAGAGCGGCAACTGTTTCGGACACAAACACAGACCCTGGTAAAACAATCGGCTCAATCCGGGCAGCCTGATTTACATGACGGCCAAAAAAGTTTCTCTTTTTCAGGAGTGGATCAAATTCTTCGTATACTGGGCCCGCATGCATGGATATCCGTACATCGAGTTTCCCAGAATCCGAGAGCTCAGGCCAGTTCCCATTGCCAAAAAAATCTCTCATCCCCATGGCCAGTTTGAGGGCATCGTTAAGGTCATCAAAAACGGCAAAAAAACTATCACCCCAACTATTCACAAACTCGGGCTTGCAATTCAGTTCCTGCATCATTTTTGCGACTCCACCATGAAAGACCTCAACAAATTGAGGAGTCAATTCCTCCTGTACCCGGGTGAAGGCTTCCACATCTGCAAAAAGCATGGTTTTCACGGATCGGAGAGCGGTGACGGTATCTCCAAAGCTCTTAACAAAAATAGGCTTGGTGTCGCCACGAGGGATTGGGGGTTCCTCGATTTGATCAAGCAACTCAAGCACCTCGTTGGCATTAATGATCATCGGTTCCTGAAAAGTTTCCTTCCAGGATTTCGCAACTTCTGCTGTGCCCCCTTCCTGCCCTTCTTTTCCATCCCAAAAAAGGAGGAGGTTCGGAATCTCATCCAATCCCCTGCTCCGCATCGCAGAAAAGCCAAGCATTACATCGTTACAAAATGAAAACAAAGTATCGTCTCCATAATACCCCTCGTTGGTAACATAGTGGACAGAGGTGGCATCGTCTAAGACTTTTTCAAAACGGGCCACCCAGTCTCCGCCTCCGCGAACCACACTGGTATGGATAAATTCCTCTTTGTCAAAAGGTAGAAAAATATGGGTTTCCCCACCCCGATCCGCCATCGCTTCAAGGAAAATGATATCCGTTCCGCACGCCGCAGAGCTATAACCACAGGTGGCTCCCATAAAATCGAGTTTTTCATCAATTTTTGCCCGGACAATCAATTCCGCTTCCTGAGGAAAACGACGGGCTTTCCCTGGGGTATCAATCAGATGACCTGAGCAAGCGACAATTCCAAGTGTCGGGAAAGCATTGGTGATTCGCTGGCGGATACTCTCGTCTTCATATAAAGAACAAATCTGCAAAGCCTGCTTGCGTGTACTGGCGATGTAGGAAGGTTTGGCGGAAGGTAATTCAACCGCAAGTGCATAGGCGTCCAGTGCTTCATCAATTTGACCCAGCAATAGAAAAGCTTCTGCCTGCGTAGCCCGCACCCAATAATTGGAATCATCTTTCTCTAAAATAGAAAAACACATTTCAGATGCCGTTGCGGCATACTCGCGAGCTTTCTCATAGTTCATGCAGACAAAGTGCATGAAAGCTATATTAATACACGGGTAGTAGAGATTATCTGGTGCACCCTCTTCGGTACCGAGGGACTTTCGTCTCTGATATGCCTGCTCATACCTGGCTATGGCCAAGTCGGCATACCCTTGCTTCTTTTCGTTATCGGTCGTGTTTTCGCAAAGGTCTTTATATGCACTCGCTAATAAACTTTGCGTTTCCACATCGTTGACTCCGGAAGCTGCCAATTCCTCGAGAATTTGGGTCGCGATTAAGGGTGAACCTGCTTTACACAGGGCATGGGCAGCTCTCTGGGCAAGTGCTTTGTGGTTTGGGTAATTCTTTAGGCCCGCCCGGGCCACATCATGAGCTAGCAAAAACTCGCCCACCTCAATCATTCTCTCACACAACTTGAGAAAGGATTCAGATTTAGCATGATCCCGGTCAAATAGACGCCATTCGCGACGTAAACTAATCGTACTTCTTTTGATCAACTGAGACATTGACCTACATTGCTAGGCAGGAATCCCGTCTTT
Source organism: Opitutales bacterium (assembly GCA_038123915.1). Classification (GTDB taxonomy): domain Bacteria; phylum Verrucomicrobiota; class Verrucomicrobiia; order Opitutales; family Seribacteraceae; genus Chordibacter. The sequence goes on along the minus strand of JAYPAW010000001.1, from coordinate 24,598 downwards.
GACGAGATTAAAAAAAAAGGGGGATAAGTCCCCCAAAAGCTACATCTTTTCGTAGCGGGTGCGCAGCATTTGGGTGAAAGCTGCAACCTTGCGTGCCTGCCTCTTCTTATCAGAAGGTTTTTCAAAGTAGCGTTTGGCACGGACATCACGAATCACGCCTTCACGGTCCAAAGTTTTCTTGAGACGACGGATCGCACGATCCATAGGTTCACCTTTACGCAGTTTGATTTCGATAGACATAATAAAAATACAAAAGATTTAAAGTATAGGGTGTTAGAGATTGGTCAAGCAGGAAGACATCCTAATCTCTTTTCCCAAATTTTCTCTCCACCGGTGGGTCTGGTTCCAAAACTTTCACCCGTACTCCAAGCACACATGGCCGGCTTCTCCATTTTTTAAAGCTATCCAAACCCATTCGCATACGAAAGCGGTCATCCAACTGAACCACCATGCCATCGTCGGCCCCATTTTCCGCAAATGCAACACTCACCCGGGAACGCCCACGCCCTTTTTCGCTTTCCTGGTGCAAATCGGAAAGGAAACTGGCCGCATCCTCGTTGGTCGGATCGATCAACCAGGTGGATTCCTCAATGGTTTTACCGAGGCATTCATCGATCGTTTCCACCTTATCCACCGTTAACCGCTTCTCCCCATCTTTAACCGAGGCAACTCCAGTGATCACCATGAGCTCCCCTTCCTCCAAGCGGCTCCCAAAATTTGCATAGGCTTCTGGAAACATTGGTAAAGACAGATCTTTTTCTTTGGCTAATAAATTAAATCGTGCCCAGGGCTTGGAATCTTTTTTGGTGTATCTCCTTTCCACCTCCGAAACCACCCCGCATAAACGAAAGGAAATTTTCTCAGTCAGGTTGGCATATTGTTCCTGGGAGAGTGTATCCACCAACCCACCCAGTCCCATAAGAGTATCGACTGGATGTCCGGAGAGGAAAAAACCAAGCAATTCTTTCTCAAACTTTAACTTTTGGAGGTTATCCATCTCGGGGATTTCCAGGTTTGCATTGTGCCCAAAATTTTCCTGCTGCTCGGTAGTCTCCTCTTCAGCACCACCACCCATTAAATCGAAAAGATTGGCCTGCCCGGCTTCGCGATCTTTGCGTCGTAATTGAGCCTCGCCCATCGCCCGGTCCAAATCGGCGAGCAAGGCAGCACGATTTGGATGAAGAGCATCAAACCCACCCGTCTTGATCAAACTTTCCAGCACTCTTTTATTAACCGCTTTCCCATCCACTCGCTCCACTAAATCACTAAAATCTGCAAAGGGACCTCCACGCTCCCTTTCCTCAACAATACATTTACCGCCCACATCTCCGACCCCCTTGACCGCAGAGAGACCAAAGCGGATCGATCCAATCCCCTCCCCTTCACCATCCAGGGGGGTGAAATTCTCTCCCGATTCATTGACATCTGGCCCAAGTACAGAAATACCCATAGCCTGGCACTCCCCGAGGAAGTGGGACAGCTTTTCTGAATTACCCAACTCACAGGCAAGCACACCCGCCATAAAATCAACCGGGTGGTTCGCTTTGAGAAAAGCAGTCTGATAACTGATAATTCCATAGGCTGCTGAGTGGGACTTATTAAATCCGTACCCGGCAAATTTTTCTAAAATATTAAAAATATCGTTGGCTTTTTTGGACTCGATCCCATTGACCTCCTTCGCCCCTTTCACAAAAATCTCCCGTTGCTTGGCCATTTCCTCGGGCTTCTTTTTACCCATTGCCCGGCGTAAAATATCGGCACCCCCAAGAGTATACCCGGCAATCCTGCGGGCCGCTTCCATAACCTGCTCCTGGTACACCATCACCCCGTAGGTCTCAGCACATACATCTTCCAGCAAAGGATGGGGAAATTGAATCGTCGAGGGATCTTCCTTACCTTTGATATAGTCTGGTATCCAGTCCATCGGTCCCGGACGGTACAATGCGATCAAAGCAATAATCTCATCGACATTGGAGATCGTCATCTGCCGGCAAAGCCGGCGCATCCCTTCGGACTCCAACTGAAAGACACCGATGGTCCGAGCTTCATTGAGTAATTTAAAGGTGGGCTCATCATCCAGGGGAGCATCGGTCACCCGGAAGTCTTCCAACCCTTCCTTTTTACGGATATGAGACTCCGCCTCAGAGATGACGGTGAGCGTTTTTAAGCCCAAAAAGTCCATCTTTAAAAGACCCAGTTCCTCGACCGGATCCTTGGGATACTGGGTGGTCAGAATCCCATCCTGAGTTGTAAGGGGAACCAGTTCGCGGAGTGGACGGTCCGCAATAATCACTCCCGCAGCATGGGTACCGGAGTTTCGCACCATACCCTCGATGACTCGGCCGGTATCTACAATTTGCTTAGCAATTGGATTGTTTTGATACTCCGCTGCCAGTTCAGGACTTTTGGCGAGGGAATCCTCGAGGGAGATATTTAAGTCATCCGGAATCATTTTGGCCAGTTTATCGGCCTCCGCATAGGGAAGGTCCCGTACCCGGGCAATATCCCGAATCACCATCTTGGCCCCAAAGGTACCAAAGGTGATGATGTTGGCCACACAATCCCGACCGTATTTTTCACGGACATATTCAATGACTTCTGCTCTGCGGCGCATACAAAAATCGATATCAAAGTCTGGCGGGGATACCCGCTCCGGGTTTAAGAAACGCTCAAAGAGTAACCCAAAACGCAAGGGATCGATATCGGTGATTCCAAGAACATAGGCAACGAGGCAGCCCGCTCCAGAACCCCGGCCCGGCCCCACCGGAATCCCGTGCTCGCGTGCCCAGTTCATAAAATCTGCCACGATCAGGAAGTAATCGTTGAAACCAGTTTTCCCAATCACGCCCAGCTCATAGTCCAACCGTTCACTGAGTTCCTTCTCCAATGGCTTTTCCTCAGTGCGGTTATCGACATCCTCATACCCTACTCCGTATCTTTTTTGCAGCCCCTCCAGGCACAACTTCCTGAGGTATTCCACATTGTCAGGCACCTCGGTTTTGATCTCTGGAGGAAGCGTAAAGACCGGGTAGTTATTTTCTCCAAAAGGAAGTTTCACATCACACATCTCTGCCACCGCAAAGGTGTTGGTGATCGATTCCGGAACCTCCTTGAAGAGTGCTTCCATTTCTTCCCTGGATTTCAAATAAAACTCGCGGGCCTCGTAACGCATGCGATTCACATCATCCAGCTTCGAACCAGTTTGGATACAGAGCAAGGCATCGTGTGGGGCCCAGTCCTCTCCCTGAACATAGTGCACATCATTGGAAGCCACGGTTTTCAGGTCGAATTTTTTGGCCAGTTTGATCAATTCTGGAACCAACTGAGCCTGCTCCTCAATTCCATGGTTATGAAGCTCCACAAAATAATTTTCTTTGCCAAAAATATCAATCATTTGGCCGAGAGCCTTTTCCGCCTCATCATATTGTTCACGCAAGAGAAGCTGGGGCACCCAACCCTGCATACAACCGGTAAAACCTATTAAACCTTGGGCATGCTCAGCCAAGGTTTCCAAATCTGTGCGTGGGCGGTAATAAAATCCATCCACATGGGCATCTGACACCACCTTGCACAAATTCTGATAACCCTGAAAATCTTTGGCTAAAAGACCGAGGTGATAGGACTTATGGTTTTCCCTACCCGGGCGTTCATCGTTTTTGTGATCCGTTACGATGTAACCTTCGCACCCAATAATCGGTTTAATCCCACGCTTTTGGGCCTGTTTCACAAAGGATATGGTTCCAAATAAATTCCCATGATCCGTAAGGGCCATGGCGGACATTCCTAATTCCACCGCACGGTCCATTAAGCGGTCCATCCGACAGCAGCCGTCTAACAGACTGTAATCGGAATGAACATGCAGATGTACGAAATCTTTATCTTGAGAGGCCAAACAAAAAAGGGGTTACTTCTCCTTCATTTCGTATGCCCAGCAACCTTTCAAGGCAATCTTGCGCACAACCGCCTTGAAAATTGCTTTTCTAAGGGGGTACAGATCTGCCTTAGGAGGAGCGATTGGGCAGGTACTTTTTTCGAAGGAGCCTCCAGAAAACCGTCAAAAAAGCAGTCAATGGAATACCCAGAATCATCCCAAGGACTCCATCAAAGGCTAGCCCCCAAAAGAAAACCGATGCGATGATCACCACAGGATGTAAGCCCGTCCGATCTCCCATCACCCTGGGGCTCAGCCAATAGCTTTCCAGAACCTGCACCACTGCAAAGGTAAAGCCACACCCCCAAAGAACATTCCAGTTCCCACTTTCCAATATCCCTCCGGTTTGAAGGTAGGATACGACCAAAACCGTAAAAACACCCAGAACCGACCCCAAAAAAGGAACGATATTTAAGAGTCCGAAAAACAGACCCAGAGCGATTCCAAATTTTAACCCAGACAGGCTAAACCCAATCGCATACCCTACCCCCATCATTAATCCGATAATCAATTGACCCCGGAAAAAAACTTCGAGGATTTCTTTAAATTGCCTGATCAAATAAAGGACATCCCCACGCACATCCCCTTTCAAAAAGCTTAACTGACCTGCCAGGTCGGCCAAATGATCCCGTTTGGAGCTTAGAAAATAATACAAATAGATAGGAACAATAGCGAGAGAGGTGAAGAAGCTGAATAAGGAGCCCATACTGGACCACGCCCCCTGCAAAGCTTCGGTTGAACCGCTGGGTAATCCATCTACTTTTTCGCTGAGTAGATGGGTTCGGTTTTTCCAGTCTTTTTTAAATTGATTAAATTTTTCGGCAATCGCCTCCCAGGTGGATGGGCTCAGGGAATCCTTTACCTTATTCTCAATCTTTTCAGGCCACCCCATAGACGCTCCGCTCAATTCCTTGGTCTGCTGGATCACTTCTCCCCCAACCGCCCAAAGGGAAAAAGCCCCCACCCCAATCACTAAAAAATAAAGCAGGCCAATGGCCAGACCGTGACTCAGTCCAAATTTCCCCTCCATCACCCGGACCAAAGGTCTCAGCAAGATCGCTAAAATCGAAGCAATCGCCAGAGGCCAAAGAACTGGGGAGAAGTAAGCCAAAAAAGAACCCATCGACTGGATAAACCAAACCGATACAATAAAAAGAATGGATATGCAAAGGACCGTAAGCGTAACATTCAATAGGCTTTTCAGCCCAGGACTGAGCCATGGATCACTTTTCTCTAGGTCATTCATCGGGAATTAATGGTTTGATTCTTGCCTTTAGTTGATGGGAAGGGCAAGAACCTCTTTTACCCACAAGACAACTTGAATCCACTTATTTAGAGATTGGTAACGCTTCCATAACCTATGCATATCCCTCGTATCCATTTGGCAGCTTCCGCATTCGTTCTCCTGATCACTTCCTCCATCTTTGGCAAAGAAACCACTGAAATTAACGACCGGGTGCATGCGGTCTACCAAGCGATTGTCCGGATTGAAGTGGTTTCAGAAAGAGGGTCCAATGGAAGGATGCTCAAGTCTGGTTCTACAGGTAGTGGGGTAATCATTGACTCCTCAGGTCTGGTGGTCACCAACCACCATGTTGCTGGCAAAGCAACCAGGCTGACCTGCCGGCTTTACGATGGGGAGGAAGTAGGGGCCGATTTACTCGGAGCGGATGCATTAACCGACCTTGCTGTCCTCCGCCTTCGCCTGGAGGACCGGCCCGAGGATGCTCAGTCTCTTACCACTGCGGTCTTTGGGGACTCGGACCTTGTGCAGGTCGGGGATCCCTGCTTTGCGATGGGCAGCCCGGCTGGCTTATCCCAGTCTGTCACCCGGGGAATCATTTCGAACCTGGCTCTCATTTCCAACCGTTCCGGCTCTTTTCGATTGGACGGCGAAAATGTCGGAGAACTTGTGCGTTGGCTCGGGCACGACGCGGTGATTTTCCCCGGAAATAGTGGTGGCCCACTCGTAAACCAGCAGGGTGAAATTATTGGCATCAATGAGGTTGCCATTGCCAGCCTCGGGGGAGCGATTCCCTCCAATCTGGCAAAATCTGTATCCCTGGAACTTGCCGAAAAAGGATACATCGAACGGTCCTGGACTGGTTTGGAATGCCAGCCTTTCATCCAAGACACCAAACCGGGGGTTTTGATTTCGGGAGTGATTGATGGGTCTCCCGCAATGGTATCCGGATTTTTACCAGGAGACCTGGTTACGCAAGTCGACGGGAAAAAGGTTTTGGCTAAAATCAGGGAAGACCTCCCTCTTTTTCATCAGATCATATCTGCCCTTCCCCCGCAGAGAGAAATTAGTTTCTCCGGTTTTCGAAATGACAAGCCGATGAAATGGACTTTAAAAACCGAGAAGCGCCAACCCGCTTTTCACCCAGAAAAAGAGCTTAAAAACTGGGGACTTACCCTGCGCGATTTCACCCAACTCTCCTCTCTGGAAGCACGAAGGGACGGGAAAACCGGGGTGCAGGTGCATTCCGTTGCCCAGGGCGGCCCCTCCTACAGTTCCAAGCCTCAGTTGGTTGAAAATGATGTCATTACCGAAGTCGACGGCCAGCCCATCCATCAAATTTCGGACTTAATCGAGATCACCCGCGAACGGACTGCTGGTCAAACCGAAGCAGTGCCCGTACTGGTCAAATTTGAACGTAACCTGGCCAATTATCTGACTGTTGTAAAAATTGGCCCAGAAGCAGAGGAGAAAAGACCGCTGGAAGCATGGAAACCATGGCTGGGTGTGAGCACCCAGGTTTTAACCGCGGAATTAGCCGAGGCCATCGGCCTGCCCTCGCAAAGCAGGGGCGTGCGCTTATCCCAGGTCTTCCCCAATACCCCAGCTGAAAGGGCAGGTATGAAGGCGGGCGACTTACTTTTCCGGATCGATGGCCAAATCATCCAGGCCTATCGCCCCGAAGATGTGGAAGTCTTTGGAAATATGATCAAACAGTACCGGGTTGATTCCACGGTTGGATTCGAAGTTTGGAGGGATGGAGAGAAAATTGATCTCAACGCGACCCTGGACAAAAGACCCACACCTGCAAATGAACTCCCAGAATATGAAGATGAAGAACTTGAATACACGGTGCGGGAACTCTCCTTTGGAGACCGGGTGTTTTTGAGAATCGAACCCGAAGAACATGCCCTCCTTGTTGAAAATGTTGAATCCGCCGGATGGGCTTCTCTGGCAGGATTAAGGCAGGGAGATTTACTTCTGCGGGTGAACGGGGCGGATGTCCATGGTATCGAACAAATGAATGAAGTGATGGATCAGATTCACCAATCCAAACCACAGCGGGTCGTCTTTTTTGTGAAAAGGGGTATTCATACCCTCTTTATTGAAATCGAACCAGAATGGAACCCATCATGATGCACCTACGCTCCTACCTTTTGGCTTCCTTTGCACTGTGGACTGTCTCCTCCTTCGGTGAACCCAGTCCTGAGACCAAGAAGAATTCCCTTTGGAGGAATTTACTGACCGAGCAGGCAGATTCCGTGACCTGGGTATCCACTACCGTCCGGATTGAAATCAGTGCCGGAGGAAGAAGTTTTCCCCCATCCGAAAGAAAACTGGAAGCACTTGGTACGGTTTTGGGCGAGGATGGATTAATGGTTCTTTCGCTCAATGAGATCGATCCCTCCGACACCATCCTTTCAAGAATGAGAACCCCTGGGGATGTGAATGTAAATTACACCGAGGTTTTAATCTTACTGCCGGATGGCACAGAAATACCCGCCAATTTTTTACTTAAAGACGAAGATCTCGATTTGGCTTTTATTCGACCTATCCAAGATCTACCTGGCTCTTCCAAAACCAACTTCAAAAAGGTTCCTTACCCTCCGAAGGGGGACTCTTCCATCCAGGTACTCGATGAAGTCGTGTCGCTGGGTAGACTGGGGAGTAACCTGTACCGAAAATCCACCCTGCAAAGAGGCTGGGTCAATGCGGTGATCGATAAACCCCGCGACTATTATGTGATTGAAAATGTCACTCCAGGAACCCCTGTTTTTGACCGTTCTGGACAGTGGATCGGGATCACGGCATTTCGAAAGGAAGCGGGTAAACCATCGGGTGTGATCACCGTACCTGCGAAGGATGTGATGGAAATCGCTCAACAGGTCAGACAACGGACCGACTAAATTTGCCGTTGCCCATTGTTTTGTAGGATATGTAATTAAGTGTGTTGTGACCTGCTGTAAGTTCCCTATCGAGAAGTTTGCCTTCCTCTCCATCGCCGTTGGATTTTTTCTTTCCCTTTCCTGCACCAAGGAGGAACGAGTATCGACGGATAATTTGGAGTACCGCAAGGATGGTAACGGGATAGTTCGTCTATACCGGGCCGGGGAAGATGATCCGGTTGGAAAATGGAAATTTGCCCGGGTAACGGAAAATTATCCCACTGGGGAGAAAAAATTTGAAATCGGGTTTGTGGATGGCTTGCGTCATGGTGCCTTTTTCTTTTGGCAACCGAACGGGGTTAAAAAATTAACCGGATCCTACGAAAGAGGAAAACGGGAAGGTACCTTTACCGCCTACGGAAAAGCGGGTGAAATCCTTTACGAAAAAAATTATTTTCAGGACGAATTGGAAGGAAACCTCACCCTCTATTACTCCCTGTCCAATGCAGAGGTTTTTCGATATTTTGAAAAGATTCGCGAAAAAGGAGCCAAGCCCGGAGAGATTCCCGTAACCAGCCATATCCGGTTGGAGACTACTTTCTCCAAAGGCATCCCCGCGGGTCCCTACCGTACTTATTTTCACCCCCGTGGGCAGTCAGGCCTATCCAAGGAGGATTTACTGGAAGAAGAAGGGCGATTTGACGAGATGGGTCGACTGGTCGGCAATCAGGTATGTTACTACCCGAGAACAGAGGGCCTGATGGTTTATCTCCCCAACAACCAACCGCTGGAAACCGTCCACGAACCGACTCCCCATGGTTTATCCAAAGCGATCGATGAGTGCTACCTCGCCATTTCAGAAATCCCCGCCTACCGAAACCCTAAACGCTTACCCGCCAAAGTTTTTTGCGTCGATCAAAGAGGAGGCAAAATTGCTCCGGTTTGGTCTTCAGAGATCTTGAAACTGGCGATCCGGGACTTTGGTGGAAACATCCTCCCCGAGCGCTTTGATGCAAATTATGAATCATACCGGGACCAGGCGGTTAAGCAGGCCAAAGAGCTGGCCCTGACCTATGATTTATCCCAGGGCAACCAAGCCCCTGTGGCCCTGCAAAGCAACTCCCCCATCGAAATTATCGCGCTCAACGATCGTGGAGAGGTGGTCGATATTTTGTGGAGTACATTCTCGAAAAAAGACACGCTCGATCTCGAATCAAGAATCCTTAAAAAAAGAAAGAGAATTCACCGGTTTTGGGAAGCTGGAGAATCGACCGCTTCGGAATGGTCCATCCCGACAGGGCTAAACTTGGTTATCCGGCAAGACCCCGACGACCCGCAAAACGACCCATCCATTTTGATGCCCACCCTCCGCTAAACCGAAAAATTGGCGAGCACTTAGTTACCCAGCATATCAAACGGAGTGCCCTGCGGAATAGGGAGCCCATCGAATGGGTTTTTCATCTTTTCCTCCCCTTGCTCTTTAGAGCCCTCAAGCTGATCGAATGGATTGCTTTT
>JAYPAW010000001.1:0-14924 GCA_038123915.1 Opitutales bacterium | reverse complement strand
GCCCTCAAGCTGATCGAATGGATTGCTTTTCGCAGGCAGACTATCAAATGGGTTCATCTGGGATTCCTGGGTTCCGGCTCCAGCTGCCTGTTCAAACGGGTTGGCAGGTTTGGATGCAGGCAACTGATCGAATGGGTTGGCTGGCTTTGCCGGGGAAATCTGTTCAAATGGATTGGCCGGTTGATTTCCTGCCGGCTCCATTCCTCCAGCCTCTTCTGGTAATTTCTCTACCCTGATCCTTTTTACTTCAGGCATTTTTTTTCCAACCCAGAACGGTGTGGTCGTATCCACTAATTTATCAAAAACTGAGACAATGGTTGGGCGCAGGTTGTACTTCCATTTGAAGCGAACCGGATCGGTTGCTTTCCGGATTTGTAACTCCCTTAAAATCTTGGTGTCGTACCCTCCCCCTTCACTCGGGTACCCACCTACCCAGGGCAGGTAAAAGCGCCAGGGCTTCCCCTCATCTATATTTTGCACATCAATCCATCTCTTGCTTGAGCGCAGGAGGTAGCCCACAAAGGTACCCTCTGGATACTTGGGCATGAGAACCCTGGCGGATAGAACCCGCAAATGCCCATCATGCACCCACTCCACTTCCACCCGGTTACCCACAACCAACTCTTTCATTTGATCAAGGGTATCGGTATCAAACCCTCCGCCATTGGCTGGCCCTTTGCCTGTCCACACCGGAATAAAGCGGTGTAAAAACCCGCCATCATCCACCACCTCTATCCAACTGTCTGCCTTGGCAGAAAGTATGCCTTCCATCACCCCTTCTTCGGCCAGAATATTTCCCCAAGAAAACAGCCACAAGAAGCCGAGAAAAATTCTTTTCAGAAATACCGCACGGGCAGATATGGATCGTTCACACAAAGAAATCACACTCCCCCCTTTATTTCCGCTTTCGCTCATACAATCAAGCAGATCTCGATTGTACCCACCCATCTATTGATCTATGCAAAGGAGGAGTGGAAGGTATCATTCAACTTTGGCGGGACGCCCTGCATCAGGTCCTCGACATCTATGAGCGCAGGCGTGGATCCATCAAGGTATTTTTCCCTATTCTCTTTGGATTTTTCATTGTGCTCAATGTGGCCTGTTATTGGTGGGCTATTTTCACAGCCTTTCCCCATTACATGATGACCCACGAGGCAGCCCACTACATTAAACTGCAAATCCCGGTGGGTGTACTGGGTGCCCTTTTTGACAGTCTGTCCTTTTTTCTCACCATTTGGATCATCCGGCGGGCCTTGGCTTCGACCCGTACATCCGAATATGTTTTTCACCTTTCCCTGGACCTGGTGATCGCAGTGTTAGCCACCTTTTGGGTTTTATTCGTTTTTACTTTTGGCGGATGGATGATCAGTCTTTGGGAATCTGCTCCCGAGCACCTGGCCGACCGGGGTACCAAGTATACCAACCGGGCCATTCAGGCCATACAGGATCCCACCGGGAGAGAAAATGCCAAAAACATTTACTTCGGTTTGATCATGGGAGTATCCGCAGCCCTGCCCACCATTTTGCATATCGGTTTATTTGTAGTCTCCACCGTGCGAAGCATCCTTCCCCAATCAAACCAAGCAGATTCTACCGAGGAGGAAGTCAACTAACGGTGCCTGAAAGAGTGGCCTGGTACTCCCGGGCCGCCCCGATAAACAGATCGGTGAAGGCATCCACAGTTGCATCTATGGGTTTGGCATAGCCTCCTCCCATGAAAATAAGCATGGGCAATCCCCTCTTCCTTCTCCAATCAAATACCATTTGATTTCGTTGCTGCAGGCCCTCCCGGCTCAAGTCCAACAACCCCAGGGCATCTTCCCTCAATCCATCCACACCTGCCTGAAAAAAAAGCAGGTCAAAAGATAAATCATTTAAACGGTCCAGGATACTCTCCAGACCATCCAAATATTGTGCATCCCCTGTTCCCTTGGGAAAGCCGAGATCGAGGTCGCTGGTTTTCTTCCGAAATGGAAAATTATCCTGACCATGCAAAGAAACAGTAAATACGCGGTTTTCCTCCTTAAAGATTTCCGCGGTTCCATCCCCCTGATGCACATCCAGATCCAAAATGAGAATACGCGATGCCTGCCCCCGCTCCAGAGCAACCATTGCACACACCGCGAGGTCATTAAAAATACAATACCCCGCGCCCTCCGCTCGAAAAGCATGGTGCGTTCCCCCAGCCATATTTCCCGCAATTTTTTCTCCCTTTCCCAATAAATCCAGTCCATCCAAAGCTCCCCCCACCAAACGCAGGGTACGCTCAACAATTTCGGGCTTCCATGGACGCAACCCGATGCGGCGGATTTCTTCGTCCCGGAGGTTTTGGGCAAGAAAACGGTCCACATAATCAGGTTCATGGGCAGATAAGATTTCCGAACGGGTGGCCAATCTGGGCCGCTTGGTTGCCAGTAACCCTTCCCCTGCTTCCTTTCCAATCTGCTCGGCAATCAACCGATACCGGTCCACCGGAAAACGGGCTGTCCGATCCAAACCGGATGAATAAATTTCATCATAAAATAAAGTCATACCCATACTTGGCATGATTTTTTCATACTGGGTTAATTTGTCCATGAACCCAAAATACCTATCTTTATATTTATGAGCTTGCAAAACGCATTCCTTGGTTCGCTTGTTGGCGACGCCATCTCAATGCCCGTCCATTGGTACTACGACCGCAATGCTCTCGACCGGGACTACGGCGACTTCGATGACTACCTCGCCCCAAAAAACCCTCACCCCGACAGTATCCTCTGGAGGTCAAACTACAACCCAATCAATTCCAAGGCAGACATCCTGCACGAGCAAAAAAAATACTGGGGTACAAGAGGAGTCCATTACCATCAGTTTCTTCAGGCAGGAGAAAATACCCTGAATCTAAAACTCTCTGTGGAACTGTACCGTTGGATTATCCTGAACGGAGAATACAGCCTCGATGGTTGGTTGCGTCGCTATGTGCAAGTCATGCTCACACCAGGTTGGCATCGCGATACTTATGCTGAAGAATACCATCGTAACTTTTTTACCAACTATGCACGGGGTAAAGCACTCCACTCCTGTGGCTCTGCTGATCTTCACATTGGTGCCCTCAGCTTAATCCCTGGATTACTCGCCGGCTTGGAAGCCCTTGATATCACCGACCCCGCCACTTTAATGGAGCATGCCATTTCTCTGGTACGCTCCTCCCATGATCACGAATATGCTTTGCGGGCAGCTGCAGATTTTACCCGAATCCTCCTCCACCTTGCCGACGGTATTCCAATCCGTAAAGTATTGGCAGAGCTGCCCATTCCAGGAGTTTCAGTATCCAAATTCATGAACTGGGTCGATCTCCCCGACCGGGTGGTGGTGGGTGAAAAACTATCCACCGCTTGCTACCTGCCCGAATCTTTTGTGGCCTCCTTATATTTTTCCTGGAAGTACCACGACGATTTCTCTCTCGCACTTTTACAAAATGCCAAAGTTGGGGGAGATAATTGCTACCGGTCGGTGGTGGTCGGAGGAACCCTGGGGGTTGGATGCGGGGTCCCGCGGAAGTGGCTACGCGGATTGCTCTCCATGGAAGACCTGCGCTGCGACCTCCGGGTGGCTAAGGGACTTAGTCTTTAAAGAGGGCCAACTGGCCCTTGCTTCCCCCCGTAGTCTTTTTTCCTCTCGATAATTTTTTGGCGGAACCATGTTTTCGGAGCATCTGGCGGTTGGATTCCTTGCCCTCTGCACTCTTGCGAATCGAAAAAATTTGGTCCTTCATCTCTTTAGCCCGCTCTTTCAAACAAACCACTGGTTGTGGATACCCTTCCAATTTGATTTCTTCTGCATGTGCAATTTGAACGGACTTAAAATTTTGCAATTCAGGAACCCATCTTTTGACAAAGGTACAATCTGCATCATGATCCAGTAATTGCTTGGCCGGGCTGTATACCCGGATGGCATTGATTCCGGTGATCCCCGCCTGCATTTGCAACTGGGACAAATGAATACCCGGTTCATAATCCAAAAAGATTTGGGCGAGCGGACCGTGGATCGTTCGCCAGGACAGGTGGAGACCAAAACAGGCAAAACTAACCACCATCGCCCGCATCCTGAAGTTCAGAAACCCAGTCTCCTGCAAACAACGCATGCATGCATCAATCAATGGAAACCCGGTTTTCCCGGCTAACCAACAGGCTAGCATTTCCGGATCGTCCTCATACTCCACCAGATTAAAGATTGGATTGATCGCCGAAAACTCCATCGTTGGACACCCTTCCAGCCTTTGGACAAAGTGATCCCTCCAGTGCAACCTCGACTCAAAAGCACGCAGACTTCTTTTCCACGGAGTGGGCCTGGGGTCGGAGGAAAGTTCTTCCCTTCTTTGGTCCAGGGCAAGAAACACACTCCCTGTGCTGATAGTTCCCCAGGCGAGGTGTGCAGACAGGCGCGACCCCGAGGTAAAAGCAGAATTGGGCGAAGAGATTCCACCTGAATAGCCGACTCCTCTTTCTGTCAAAAAACTACCGAGCACATCCCAGGCCGATCTTTCGTTGATGGTTTGCAAACTAGAAGAGAGCAAAGGTTTTCCCATTTTTGGGAAAAAGGAACAAAGACGATTCCACTCCATCGGTTCGGCAAAAATGGATGCATCCCTAGGTGGGCAAAGATCATCCGGCACAGGTAGAACTTCCATCCTCCCTCTGGGACCCTTGGATAGTACCTTTCTCTTTTGCTCGGCAGACATCCCCCGAACCACAGTCGAACCCACCGGCTCGATCCACTTCACCCCCCGCCTTACGCACCATGCCCGAACCGCAAGATCCCTCCGAAAAGTAAGATCGTTCCCCGTTTCCTGATAGGATCGCAAGCAGGAAAAAGGATGGGTCCGAAAAAGAGCCTCCAACTCTGCCACCACCTCACCAACGCGTTCCACCAAACCAGAGCCACGCTTTCGCAGACTTGCGGAAAGTCCACGCAAAGCTTGCCACTGGGCCTGTAGGTGAAACCGTCCAGAGTCCTCGCCTTCGATCACGCTCGGTTCCCAGCAAAAAAAGGGGATCACTTCCGAAGAGGTTTGGGTAGCCCGATACAAACAATGGTTATCGGTCACCCGAAAATCCCGCTTAATCCACCAAACCGTTCTTCCTTGCGGAGAGCTTACTTTTTCCTCGTTCGCCTGCACTTTTCAGAACAATAAATCACCTGATCCCAAATCCCTTTTAAAATCCATTTTTTACGGTTACGGAATGGACGTCCGCACCGGGCACAATCCTTTACTTCGAGCCTGGATTTTTGATCGCCCACTTAATACTGAATCCACGAACAAACCAAGGTCCCCGACCAGGCCAGCACTCTCCAGTAGTTTGTTCGGATTAATCTTTCCACCACCGAATCGGTCTTACCCTCTTTCATCAATCTCCGGTGACAGGGAGCGGATACAAGAAAAGTAACCAACCACGCCACTCCCACAAAAAAAAGATGAGTCCAACTCAGGACAGCCCCGATAAAAAAGCAGGCAGACAAAGATCCAATCAACTGGGCAAACATCAGGGGCAAGACGAACCATCCGATTTGGTTACAATACCTCGGATGCCAAACCGCAAAACGGCCTTCAGGGATTTCCCTAAAAACCGGATAGACGATAACTTGGACCAAACCTATAAGAATAAACATGGCAAAATCTATGCTCAAGGCATGCTCATTTAAAAATTCCAGGACTAAGCTCATATCGTTTGGGAAAGTTGATTAGGAATAGAGTATCATTATGGTAACTAAGCAGATGCGGGCAAACACTTGGTTCTTTTCAATTCTTATCCTTTGGGCGACTTCCTGCTCTGAAAATTCAACCGACCCTGGTTCTTCCACCCCTGTTCCCCCAGAAAAAGAAGGGAAAGAAAGAGCATACCGCATTCTCATCCTGGGGGATTCACTTACCGAAGGATATGGTATCCCTCCAACAGATGCCTATCCGTATCTGCTTCAGGCAAAATTAAATGCCAACCTACCTGCAGACTCCCAACCTTACGAGGTGATCAACGGGGGGGTAACCGGTTCCACCACCAGTGGAGGAGCCACCCGGATCGATTGGTACCTCAAATCTCCCCCCGATTTTTTGATTATTGCCCTGGGGGGCAATGATGGATTGCGTGGGATTGCTCCCCAGCAGACAAAGAATAACCTCAGAAAAATTATTCAAAAAGCACAGCAAATTAATGTTCCTGTCCTGCTTGCAGGAATGAAACTCCCCCCCAATTACGGCTCTCCATACCTTAAGGATTTTGAAAATATTTTTCCACAACTTGCCGATGAATTAGAAGTTTACCTTCTTCCCTTTTTACTCGAAGGAGTGGGAGGCAACCCAAAGATGAACCTGCCCGACCGTATCCATCCAAACTCCGCCGGACACCAGATGATGTGCGAAACCGTCTACCAGCACCTCACCCAATACCTGCCCAATTTTTCTAAGTGAACCCAATCTTAAAAGTATCCGAACTATGCAAGTCCTACACCCAGGGAGATCAAGAGGTGAAGGTGCTTACACACATCAACATGGAAGTATCCAAGGGCGAAAAAATCGCTATCCTTGGCCAGAGTGGTTGCGGGAAATCCACCCTGCTTTCCCTCTTGGGCGGATTGGACAACCCGGACTCTGGCACCATTGAAGTGGATGGGGTTCAACTTGCATCGATGAGTGAGGACGAGCGGTCCAAAACCCGATCCCAAAAACTGGGCATCATCTTTCAGCAATATCACCTGATGCGCAACCTAACCGCCCTGGAAAATGTCGGATTGCCTTTGGAAATTTTGGGTACAGCGAATGATCAGCAACTTGCTCAGGACGCTCTCTCCGAAGTGGGCCTATCTCACCGATCATCTCACTTCCCCTCCGAGATGTCTGGGGGGGAATGCCAAAGGGTTGCGATTGCCCGGGCCCTGGTCACCCAACCCTCTCTGATCCTCGCAGATGAACCCTCGGGCAACCTCGACCAGAAAACGGGAGAGGAGGTAATGAGCCTGCTCTTCCATCTTTGCACGGAGCACAATACGACCCTCCTTTTAGTTACCCACAACCGGGAACTTGCTCACCGGTGTGACCGTATCCTCCAATTAACTGAAGGCGGTCTCCACCAGCAAAGTAAATGAAGTTTATCTTACGCCAGGCCTGGCGCGAGATTCGCAACAGTCGCTCCTTTTGTTTTTTTTACTCCCTCAACCTCGCCCTCGGATTGATTGGTTTTCTGGTGGTCGACACTTTTCAGGAATCGATCTCCTCCAAGGTTGAAAGCGAATCCAGGGAACTACTCGGAGCCGACCTCGCCCTGCGTGCACGCCGGCCCATTTCACCAGATGAACTGATTCAGGCCCGTAAAAACCTACCCGCCCAGACCACCGAGACCCAGACGGTGGACTTCTTCTCCATGGCCGCCGGCCCAGGAGGGCGTAGCCGGCTGGTCAAAGTGGTGGCGATCGATCAGGGCTTTCCATTTTATGGATCCTTTTCCCTGAGTAGTCAGGGGAAATTAAGCGGACAAAACATCACTTCCCTGCACCAAGAAAAAGTGGCATGGATCTACCCCGAAGCCCGGGCCCAACTCGGGGTGCAGGTGGGCGAGTCCATCCAGCTGGGAGAGACCACATTCCGGGTATCCGATTTAATCGAGGAAGAGTCTGGGCTCGCTTTTCAGCCAACCGACCTGGCACCCAAAATCTTTATCGGCCTGGGTTTTCTTGAGGATACAAAACTGCTCGGCACGGGAAACCTTGCTTTTCACACCCACCTCTTTCGCCTCCCTGAGCAAGTAGACGCAAACCTATTGATCCAGGGCTTGGAAAAAACCATTGAATCTCCGGAAGTACGCACCTACTCCCACCAACAGGCTGGTCACCGGGCGGGTCGTCTCCTTCGTTACCTCTCCGACTTCTTATCCCTGGTATCTCTGGTTGCTTTGTTTCTTGCCTGCCTCGGGAGTGGTTTTCTCTTTCATGGATTTCTGGCCCACCGTCTCCCCGAACTGGCCACCCTGATTAGTTTGGGGGCCACCCGATCCACCACCCTTCGGATCTTTATCCTGCAACTCATCCTTCTGGGATTTCTGGCTGCATGTCCGGCGGTGCTGGCCTGTTCGATTTTCTTACCGATGCTCAGTGATACGATCTCTGGGATCAGTTCCACTCAGGTCGAGATTATCATAAGCCCAAAGAGCGTTCTTCAAACCTTTTTGGTGGCAGTGTTTTCGGGTTGGTTCCTCGCCCTGCCCTCCCTGCAAAAGCTGCGCAGATTACAACCGGCCGAGCTTTTTCAGGAAGCGTCCAGGCCGGGTACCCGGCCCATCCGTAAACACCTGTTTTATACCATCCCCGGGCTCTTTGCTTTTTGGCTGCTTTGCATGACTCAGGCAAATTCAGACAAACTGGCCAACCTGTTTTTTATCTGTTTTTTAGTTTCACTCGTTTTACTTTATGGGGTGGCCGGATTTGGTTTTCGGATGGGAGAAAAACTGCTCCACCGTGCCAGGCTTCCCCTGCGTCTGGCTGCCCGCTCCCTCTCCCGTAACCGGGCCGGTGCCCTCACTGGGTTTCTTGCCATTGGGCTCGGGGTGCTCCTCCTCACCCTGATTCCCCAAACCTACCACGGGTTGAGCAAAGAGATCGGAATCGACCAACCCAGGAGCAATCTGCCCAGCCTTTTTCTTTTCGATGTGCAGGAAGAACAACTCCCTGGAATCCGTGCTCTTTTGGAGCAGCAAAACATTCCCCTGCAAAACCTGACCCCGTGGGTGCGTGGCCGGATTAAAACCATTAAGGGAAAGCACTACGAGAAATCGATTCGGGAAGAACAGGAACTTAATAACCCCGACGAACAAAGGCGAAATGCTTTTCGCAACCGGAGTTTCAACCTGAGTTACCGCGGGCAACTATTGGAAAGTGAACAACTCCTGGAAGGTGTGCCCTTTTCTGGGGTCTATGATCCGACCAGCGGATTACCCGCCGAAATATCCGTCGAGCAAAAGTACGCCAAGGCTTTGGGCCTGAGCGTAGGTGACCCGATGACCATTGAAGTTGCCGGCATCCTCATTGATACGGTTGTGGTCAACCTGCGGAGAGTGAGATGGACCAGTTTCCAGCCCAATTTCTTTGTGCAAATGCAGACAGGGGTGCTGGAACAGGCACCCAAAACTTTTCTCGCAACGGTTCATCAACTCACCCCCGACAAGAAAGAGGAACTGCAGGATTTATTGGTTCATCAATTCCCCACCGTTTCCATCCTCGATGTGGAACGCACCGGGAAAAAAATCCTTCAGGTGGTCGGGCAGATGACCTGGTCCCTTCAGTTTATGGCCGCCCTCTCCATCCTCGCTGGGCTGGTTATTTTATACTGCGTGGTTCGCGAAAAATCCCGCAGCCAAAGCTGGGAAATGAACCTGCAAAAAGTTCTGGGAAGCACGCTTGGGGATATTCGCAAACAGGTATGGCTCGAATTTGGTTTGCTTGGGGGTTGCGCCGCCTTGATTGGCACCCTGCTGAGTTTACTAACGAGTTATATTTTATCGGTTCAGGTCTTTGACCGGGTGTGGAGTTTTCGCTGGGATCTTCCGGTATTGGTCATCCTGGCGGTCATTGTGCTGAGTATATTCACCGCAGATTTTGGAGTCCGTAAAGCTTTGAGACAAAAACCTGTTGTGCTTCTGCGGGAGGCCTAACCCTCTTCTCTTTGCTCCTTGTCGCATGGCTTGGACTGCACTAAGATAACCCATTCATAAGCAGGTACCCCACCCGATGAAGGAAGAAGTCCAACAGCAGCAAAAGAAGAAATTCTATCCCCTGAGCGATCCGTTGCGGGAATACCTCAAATACTACAAGCGTCAGCTTGATTTGCCGGTTCATTACGAAAACCTCCTACAGTCCGAAGATTGTTACCCGGTGATGAATGCCAAAAATGAGGATACCCTCTGGCAAACCATGGTTTATGATCAGAATTATGGACGGGAAATGTTTGAGGGCTTAAAAAAGATTTATGTCCTTTTGCGTTCCGGTGGAGACGAACGCATTCTGCCCAACCTCTATGTGGACCGGGTGGACTACTGCACCTTTGGCAACACCAAGCCATTCCGCATCCGCATTGTTAATCAGTACAACGATAACCACGATTACTTCTATGTAAAAAAAGCCGATGCTTCCCGGGTTTATGGGCTTGAGCTTGAGCAACTGCTCTCCCCCAATGAGATTAATTTTCAGGTCGATCACGATACCCTCATTGAGGAGCATATCATTGGGGTACCGGGAGATGATTTTATCCGCGACTACCTCAACCGGGAGGAATTAAACGAAGTCCGTCTGGCCAAGGAATTTATCAAATTTAATGAGCGTTGTTTTGTTCGCCTCCTTGGTGATATGCGAGCTTACAACTATGTGGTGGAAATGACTCCCGATCTCGAGCATACCCAGTACCGGGTACGGGCGATCGATTTTGACCAGCAGTCCTATGAAGGAAGGCGGAGCTTTTACCTTCCCCAGTTTTTTAAAAACAACCTGCCTGTGGTCAACCTTTGCACCCGGTTGATCAACCGGGATACCAGTTTACAATACCAACGGGAGGAGCGCACCCTGATTAAAAGAAGATTCAACTTTTCCCAGACCCGGATCAAAAGGCTGCGCACCTGCATGTGTGAGGACCGTATATCCAGCGACGAGAAAGTTCGCCGCCTGCGCGAGGAACTCTCCCGGATGCACCGGGATCAGCGTTTTGAATCCTGCCGCACCATGGGGGAAATCACCTTCCTCAATATTTCCAAAGTGCTTGATCTTGCGGAGGAAGCCCCCTCCCGTTTCCTGAAAAATCTTAGTTTTTCCTAAGATTGTCGTAGGCTTAGCCCGTGGTGCGTAACCCACTGGCAATCGCATTGACCACCAAAAGCATACGCTCGACCCGTTCGGGTTGGTCTCCGCCCTCTGCGCGGAATTCTTTAAGCAAGAGGATTTGCTGACCATGCAATAAGCGTAAAGCATCTTCGCGGGCCTGGAGGGTTTTCCAAAACCTCGGACGTCTCTCCTGCAAAGTCCCCCGGAACATTTTGGTGAAATGTTGTTCGGCCAGACTTCTTTCCGCGAGAATCTTACCCAGCATCAAGCTGCGTAACTTTTCATCTTCCACTAATTCCGCATAGGCAGACATCCAAGAGGGGTCGGAACTGGCCAGGCTGCTTTCCGCATTATAAAACACATAACGGAGGAAGGAGCTTTGCTGAACCAATTCAGGTAACTTATCAAACAGGTCAGGCTGTTCCTTTTGTAAAGCTTCCAAGCCCGCACCCACTCCGTACCACCCAGGCAGGTAGTAGCGCGACTGGTTCCAGCTAAAGACCCAGGGGATCGCCCGTAGATCCTGTAAGGTGGCCTGCCCGGTCCTGCGACTTGGACGGGAACCAATGCGGCTACGCTCAATCGCATCAATCGGAGTGGCCTGTCGGTAAAACTGCACAAAACCATCCGTTTCCAAAAGTTCACGGTAGGCCAACCGGGAAGACTGGGCCAGGGAATCCATCACCACGGAGGTTTGTTCAGACTCTCCCCTTTCCGACGGGAGCATCTGGGCACCAAGGGACCCAGCCAGCAAGGTTTCTAAATTGGCAGAGGCAGTGGTTGCGGTATTAAACTTCTGCCCAATCACTTCGCCCTGCTCTGTGATCCGTAAACCACCCGACAAAGAACCATCCGGCAAAGCTTCCAAAAAGCGGTGGGTTGGACCGGCTCCCCGGCCCACTGTTCCTCCACGGCCATGAAAAAAAGTAAGGGAAACCCCATGATCCTCCCCAATCTTTAGTAACCGCTTTTGGGCACGCTGCAGGGCCCATTGGCTGGCAATGATGCCTGTATCCTTATTGCTGTCGCTGTACCCCAGCATAATCACCTGGTTCGGCTTCCCTCCGACATTCTGCAAACTTGCCTGGGCACATGGATGGCTCAGAAAAGCTTCCATAATCCCGGGAGCAGCTTCCAAATCCTCAAAGGTTTCAAACAGGGGAACCACCGGCAACGCACAGCTCATTTTTCCATCCACCATTCGGGTAAGACCAACTTCCTTGCCCAGTACATAAACCACCAGTAAGTCTGCCACATTGCGGGTCATACTCACCACCAGACAACCCAGGCCCTCTGGTCCCTTTGTATCAAGGTGATGAACTAATTCAGTAAAGGTGGCCCGCACTTCTTCCGCTTCAGCGGGTAAAGCCATGGAAGCATGGGTCATAGGCCGGGGATGGCTTAGTTCCTGGTTTAAAAAGGTGAGCTTTTGCTCGAGGGACCACTCCCCAAAGCTCAGCCCACCATCAATTCCCGCCGCTTCCATCATCTGCCCCAGAGCCAAGTCGTACGCTGCACTGTTTTGCCGGACATCGAGACGGGCCAGGTGGAGCCCAAAGCTGTTCACCAATCGCAAAACCGGGCGGACATATAAATTTACAGTTCTTAATGCACCCGCATCTTCCAGAGCCTGTATGAGCAGGTCGAGGTTTTCCCGCAAAAGAAGAACGCCCTCATTCAGGCGATCGGCTATACCCAGAACAAAAGTTTTCCAGGGCTCCCCCACTTCGGGCGGAAAACCCCACTCTTCCAATCGGTTCATCAAGGATGGAGGTGCCTGCAAGCCCGCCCGGCTAAAAGCCAGTTTTTGCCCTAATTCGATGAGTCGGGCCCGGACAACCTCCTTCGCACCCTCGTTTAAAGTGAGAAGGGTGCTTCGGGTAACCTTAGCGGTCACCTTGGGATGCCCATCCCGGTCTCCTCCAACCCATGATCCAAAAACCAGGGTGGGTAGTTCCTCATCCTGCAGGGGCTGGGCTTCCGGCCAGACCGTACTCCAGGCATGACGCAACCGGTCATCCAAATTAGTAAAGACCACTGGAAATACCTGCTTCAGGTAATAACTCAAATTTTCCAGCTCATTTTCAACCTCTGGTTTCTGGGAAAAGATTTCTCCGGTCAACCAGAGACGCTCCAGCACAGCCTGCAGGGAACGGTTGCAAAAAATTTGCTCGTACGAAGTTTCCACCGCATCCCGCTTTCGCAAAAGCCGGACGATCTCGCGGTGCAATCCCAATACCGCCCATCTTTTCGCCTCGGTCGGATGCTTGGTAAAAACTGGTTCCACTCGTACTTCCGGCAGTTTCCCCCGGACTTGTGCCTCGGTAAACCCGGCTTCCTTTAACCGCTTAAAGTAATGCCCCCAGCGCCCAGGCTCCGCATCTCCCCCCAATTCCTTCTCCCGCAACCGGGCACTTCGACCGGCCCCGTGCTCCTCCACCAGATTTAGAAGCTGGAAATAAAATGAAAGGGCCTGAATGGTTTGAGGGTCAAGCACCCCCTCAGCCTCCGCAAAATTTCTTTCCCGCAAAAGTGTGGCAGATTCTGCAAACCCCAGGGTTTCCAAGACCTGCGAAAAAGATTCGACCAGGAATTGATGGTCGGTTGAGACCCGTTCCAGTCCCGATTCGATGGAACGCCCGAAAGTCAGTTGATTATGATCTGTTGTTTCTTTCATTTTGAACCGCACACCATAAAGCAACCCTCATTCCCGACAAGCGACATCGGTTGAATTTGTCGAAAATTAATCGACTGACAGAATTCATTTCAACACTTGCCTGAGCCCACCCATACCCTATGATCGTGATTGTTGGGAATTAATAAAAGTGGGGAAATACTTGAATGAAAAATAATTTAAAATCTGTTGCGGAATGGAAAAAGCTGGTGGAGGAATTCCAAAAACCTCACCGGGGTCGGGCTCTTTGGCAATGTGCCAATACACTGGGTCCCATCTTGGGCATCTGGATTGCTCTTTATTTCCTTTACCCTGTTTCTGTGTGGGCATCCATCCTTCTGGCCGCACTCGCGGGATTATTTTTGGTGCGTGCCTTTATTATCTTTCACGACTGTGGGCATGGTTCTTTTTTCAAAAGTAAAAAGGCCAACGATGCACTGGGTTTCTTTACCGGCATGCTCACCTTCACCCCCTATCATCACTGGAAGTGGGAACACGCGGTCCATCACGCAACCAATGGAGATCTCGATAAGCGTGGAATTGGCGATGTCTGGACCATGACGGTGGAGGAATACCTTACCTCTTCCCGTAGGGTCAAAATCAGTTATCGGCTTCTTCGCAACCCATTGATCCTCTTTGGTCTGGCTCCCCTCTTCCTCTTTTTCGTACTCGAGCGCTTTCCCTCATCCAAGTGTAAACCACGCGAGCGCCGCTCCGTTTATTTAATGAACTTCACCCTCCTCCTTTGGGGTGTGGCCATGAGTTTAATTTTTGGGTTCCTGCCCTGGTTGATCCTTCAAACTGTGATGATGGGCGTGGCCGGTGGATGCGGAATCTGGCTATTTTATGTCCAGCACCAGTTCGAGGACACCTACTGGGCCCAGGGCAAGGAATGGGACTTCACCGCCGCTGCCATGGAGGGGAGCAGTTACTACAAATTACCCAAAATCATGCAGTGGTTTTCCGGTAACATAGGCTTCCACCATATTCATCATCTCAATCCGATGGTCCCGAATTACAATTTGGAAAAATGCCACCACTCCGACCCATTCTTTCAGGTGGCTCCCGAACTGAACCTTTGGACCAGTATCAAGACCATCAAGTTTCGTTTATGGGATGAAGCCAATGGCAAGATGATCAGCTTTCGCGAGCTCAAAAACCAGCTGGCTGCTCAGGAACTCAAAGCGGCTTAACGCTTTCCGTTCCTTTCACTTTCTTAAATCAGTTATCCCATCTGGCTTCCCCAAGGAAGCGAGGCTCTTTCAAGGGATCATGAGGCCTTACATGGGCCCCTTCACAATTGCATAATAGCAGCCCAGTTCTCCCTGCGGGATCGTAAAATAAGGGGATAGCTGGTGCTTACCCTGTGAAAGTTCAATCTCGAAGGTCACGCTTTCGGAATTTTCGTCCACCG